>JBBSNE010000079.1:0-9740 GCA_038232815.1 Euzebyales bacterium
CACCGGTTGTGAACAGCGATAGCCCTCGCGGTCCAGTTCGATCTCGGGCAGGTACCGCCGTCCGTCGACGCCGTACATGATCTGCAGATCCTCCGGGTCACCCGCAGTGGTACGCAGGATGAACTGACGGAAACCCGCCGCGACCTCCTCGTGGCCGACCAGCGTCAGGGCCGCGATCGCCAGGCTGGAATCCCGGATCCAGGTGTAGCGGTAGTCCCAGTTGCGTTCCCCTCCGATGACTTCGGGAAGCGATGTCGTGGGCGCGGCGATGATGGCACCGGTCGGCGCACAGGTCAGCCCTTTCAAGACGACCGCGGAGCGCCTGACCGCATCACTGTAGGGGCCGTCGGCCACCTCCATGTTGTCGGCCCACCTGTCCCACCAGGCGCAGGTCTGCGACAGATGTTCTTCGATCTGATCGGGGGTCTGCGCAGCCACATCGTCGGTCAACTCGGGTCGGGTCGCGACGAGAGACAGATACAGATGTTCTCCGGCTTGTAGGGTCACGGTGGCCGTCAGGGAGTGCTGAGATCGCTGTAGTCCAGCGGGACCGCTGATGACCAACGCACTGTCCCCGGCCACCGCGGTCCAGCACTGTCCATCCTCATGCCACCGGATCCAGGGTCGCAGTTCGCCGTAGTCAAACCGCGGGACGATCTGCACCTCCAGTTCGACCCTGCCGTCGGTGACCGTCGCCTTGCGCAACAACTGGTTGCGCGGTTCATGTTGTCCGCCCGGCCGCATCGCAAAGGCATCGGTCATCACGACGGTTCCCTCGGCGGTGGTCATGGTCGTGTCCAAAACCAGCGATTGCCTGCGGTAGCTGCGGTTGACCTCGGTCACCGATGCGACGGGCGCGATGCTGCAATGGCCGCCGGTGTCCCAGTCAAGGATCCGGGCAAAGGCCGCCGGTTGGTCAAATCGTCGAAGGCAGGCCCAGTCAACGGAACCTGCGCGGGACACCAAGGCGGCTGAGTGGCAGTCGGCCAACAGGGCATAGTCGCTAATGGGCGGATACACGACTCAACAGCCTATCCACCACCCGGCGGGGAAAGGTTGAAGACCAGGCCGCTGGCCAACGTCCCCTCTTCGCCCTGGCCTCCCCACAGCAAGACCTCTTCCCCGGTCCACACCGCCGCATGTCCGCTGAGCGCAGATTGCGGCGCGCCGGGAAGTTCTGACCAGCGCCCCAGGCCGGGGCTCCACACCGAACCCAGATTCTGGCCGGGCCCGCCCAACACGATGGCCTGGTCACCGGTCCACACGGCCTGATACGTCGCCGCAAACACTTGCGGTGAGGGAGGTAGTACCGTCCACCGTTGCTCCGCCAGATCCAACGCCGCCCCGCCGATTGCACTGCGGTCGCCTTCCGGCAGCCCCAACAGCACCATCTCCTGACCTGTCCACAGCGCAGACGCCGACCGCATTCCCACAGGCGACCCCGGCAACAACTCCCAGGTGTCGGCTTCAGGGTCATAGGCCGCAACATCTGCCGGACCGGTGCCCGACCAAATCACAACTTTGGTGCCGGTCCACACCGCCGCCACCAGCCCGAACGCCCAATCCAGTGGCGATTCACTGGACATTCGCCACGTATCGGCCGCCGGGTCATACAGCGCGACCGACGCACCAAAGCGCAAGGTGCGTGAGCCCCCGAACACCACCATTTCCTTGCCCGTCCACACCGCCGCGTGGCCAGTTCGTGGGTTGATGGGCGCCGGGGCAATCTGACGCCAGGTGTCAGACTCGGGGTCATAGGCGGCGCCGTCGATGTCCTGAGCTGCAGCCGCGGCGGCCTGCCCTATGGGTGCTCCTTCGAAGATGATGAGTTCTTGGCCTGTCCACACGGCAGTATGACCGACCCGGCTGCCGATCGGCGCCGGAGCCATGGGATGCCACTGCCGGGTCGTCGGGTCATACCGTGCCCCATGCGCCAGACCCGGGTCGGGTTGACCACCGAAGATCAGCATTTCGGTGCCGGTCCAGGTCGCGGTATGGCGGGTCCGCCCCGGGATCGGCGCAGGGGGAAGCCTGTCCCACGTTCCCTCGGACCGGTCGTGTGGTCGGACGGTGGCGGGCGATGGTTCGGGGGCTGTCGTCGCTGTGGGGGGCGGGGGCGTTTGGGCCAGGGTCAACTCGGCCCCTGGTGTGGGACCGGCGAGCTTGGCCACCACAGCAACCGCGACCACCACCAGCACCACGAGCACAAGCGGCAAACGACGTCGCGCGCCGGTAGCTGCTTCGAACGTCTCGACCATGTGCTCAGTAGAGAGTATGACGTCGATCCGGGGTCGGCGTCTACGCTGAGGGTGTGACCCCCGCGCCACCCACAACCGCAGTCGACGACGGGCAGGATCAGCCCCCCCGCGATGCCTGCGGGGTCTTTGCGGTGTACGCGCCGACCGAACACGCGGCAAAGCTTGCCTACTACGGGTTGTACGCGCTGCAACACCGGGGCCAAGAGTCCGCCGGTATCGCCGTCAGCGATGGCACGTCGATCCTTGTGACCAAAGAGATGGGCCTGGTCAACCAGGTTTTTGACGAGACCCGACTGGCTGCGCTGGAAGGCCATCTGGGTATCGGTCATGTGCGTTATTCAACGACCGGGTCGTCCACCTGGGACAACGCCCAGCCCACCTTTCGTTCCACCCCAGGCGGGCATGTTGTGTCATTGGGGCACAACGGCAACCTGACCAACACCAAAGAACTCAGCGACATGCTGCCGACCGGTGAGAAGTGCACCAGCGATTCGGATCTGTTGAGCACGCTGCTGTCACAAGCGTTGGAGGAGACCGGCTTCACCGACGATGCGCTGGCCCACATCGCGCCCCGCGTGGATGGCGCCTTCTCCTTGGTTGTCATGGACGAAAAGACCATCTATGGGGTGCGTGACCCACAGGGGGTCAGACCACTGGTCATCGGCCGGTTGAAAAGCGGCGGCTGGGTCATCGCCAGTGAGACGGCGGCGCTTGACATCGTGGGTGCCCACCGTGTTCGCGATGTCGAGCCGGGTGAGATCGTTGCCATCGACGACACCGGCCTACGCAGCCGACGGTTCGCCGACGCACGCCCCAAGGCCTGTGTGTTCGAGTACGTCTACGTCGCTCGCCCCGATCATCTGACCCAGGAGACGTCGGTGTACGCCGCTCGCCGCCGCATGGGTGAGTTGTTGTCAGCCGAAGCCCCCGTTGAGGCCGATCTGGTGATCCCAGTACCTGATTCGGGCACCGCCGCCGCTGGTGGGTACTCGGCAGCCAGTGGTATTCCCTACGCCGAAGGGCTGATGAAGAACCGCTATGTCGGACGAACCTTCATCCAGCCGACCCAGAGTCTGCGTCAGCTGGGCATCCGTCTGAAACTGAACCCCCTGCCGGACATCATCGACGGCCAACGACTGGTGGTGGTCGACGACTCGATCGTCCGCGGTAACACCTCCCGCCAATTGGTGGCGATGTTGCGGGCCGCGGGCGCCGCCGAGGTGCATCTGCGGATCACCGCCCCGCCGATTCGGTGGCCATGCTTCTACGGCATCGACATGGCTAGCCGCGCGGAACTGATCGCTGCCGGAATGGAAGTTGAGGAGATCCGGGCCTTCCTCGATGCCGACTCGTTGGCCTACCTGTCGCTTGAAGCGCTGGTACAGACGACGAAACGTCCGGCCACCGCACTGTGCTCGGCCTGCTTCGACGGCAACTACCCCATTCCCGTTGAGTCCCTGCAGCAACGTCAGGGCAAGGCGGTCATGGCAACCCTGTGGGATCAGGGGTGACCGCCGACGGTCAGACCTATGCCGCGGCCGGGGTAGACCTAGCGGCGGCTGACGCGGTGATCGAGCGGATCAAACCACACGTGAAGAGAACCCACCGGCCCGGTGTGATGGCAGGCATCGGGGGCTTTGGAGGGCTGTTCGAACTGGACACGGCCCGATTCGACACGCCGGTCATGGTGACTGCCACCGATGGCGTGGGCACCAAGTTGCAGCTTGCCCACCGCATGGGCCGCCACGACTCCGTCGGCATCGACCTGGTGGCCATGGTCGTCGATGACATCGTGGTCTGCGGTGCCGAGCCGCAGGTGTTCCTCGACTACATCGCCATCGGCACATTGGACCCCGAGGTGGTTGAAGGGGTAATCAGCGGCATCGCCGAAGGATGCGTCATGGCCGGATGTGCGCTGGTCGGGGGCGAGACCGCCGAACATCCCGGCGTCATGCCAGCCGGTGAGTACGATCTGGCCGGCTTCGGGGTGGGCCTGGTCGAAAAGTCGGCGATCTTGGGCCCTCACAACGTGGCCGCCGGGGACGTCGTGATCGGTATGCGATCCAGCGGCGTGCACAGCAACGGCTTCAGCCTGGTCCGTCAGTTGATCCACGGCATGGATCTGGGCGCCCATCACGGGTTGGATCAACCCCTGGGTGACGAGCTGCTGACCCCGACAACGATCTATGCCAAGGCGTGTCTGGCGCTGGCCGATCAGGACCTGGTGGCGGCCCTGTGCCACATCACAGGGGGTGGGCTGCCGGGAAACCTTCCCCGAATCCTACCGCCAGATCTGGGAGTGGATGTCGACAGGACCACCTGGACCCCCCCGCCAGTGTTCGACCTACTCAAACGACTGGGCAACGTGGCCACCGAAGAGATGTTTCGGGTGTTCAACATGGGCGTCGGAATGGTCGCCATCGTGCATCCCGAGCAGCAGGATCAGGCGTTGACCGTCCTTGCCGACAACGATGTGACCGCGTGGACCATGGGCAGGGTGACAGGGGAGGCCGGCGTCCGGCTGCGTTAGGTCCCGGGCCGACGGTCAGGCAGATAAAAACCGCGCAAGCGACCGACTGTTGCCATACGGCGTTCGGCCATACGGTCGGCCACCGCGGCTGTCGGAATACCCTCGCCCTTGGCTTCGGCGAACATCGCGGACAGACGTGGGCCGATCTGGTTGACCCGCTCAGTGACCCTGGCCTGACTGAATCCAGTTGGGTCCAGCTCATCGGCAACCTGGATCAACCCGCCGGCATTGATGACGTAGTCCGGCGCATACAGGATGCCGGCCTGGGTCAGGGCTTCTCCATCCGCGCTGGTCTGGAGTTGATTGTTGGCGGCCCCGGCGACGATCGGGCATTGCAACTGCGCCACTGTCGCGGCATTGATCACCCCGCCCAGGGCGTTGGGGCTGAACACGTCGGCGGCGACCGTGTGGATGTCGTCGACACCGACGACGGTGGCGCCGAAGCGTTCCACACATTGGGCAGACGCCTCGGGGTTGACATCGGCCACCGCGATCGTGCAGCCGTCGGCGTGAAGATGCTCAGCAACCCGACGACCGACCTTTCCCACGCCCTGAATGGCGACATGGCGACCGCGCATGTCGGCGCTGCCGTAAAGATGCTCCACTGCCGCCTTGATCCCGACGTAGGTGCCCAGGGCGGTCATGATCCCCGAATCGCCCGACCCCCCGTGCAACACATCAGCCCCCGTCGCCCAATCGGTTTCACGAGCGACGACAGCCATGTCGACGGGATAGGTCCCGACGTCACATGCCGTCACGTAGCGACCATTGAGTGACTGAACGATCTGTCCGTAGGCACGCAGAAGTGCCTCTGACTTGTCACTGGCGGGATCACCGAGGATGACAGCCTTGCCGCCCCCAAGGTCCAGCCCCGCACAGGCAGCTTTGTACGACATGCCCTTTGAAAGTCTCAACACGTCGGACAGGGCTTCAGATTCGTTGTCGTAGGGGTACATCCTGGTACCGCCCAAGGCAGGCCCGAGGGTCGTTGCGTGGATCGCGACAATGCACCGCAACCCGCTGGCGACATCGTTGCCGAAGACCACCTGTTCGTGGCCATCCATCATCGCGAAGGGCTCGCTCACCGAGCGGGGGTGTCCAACGTCCGACGGATGCGGGCCAAGATGACCGCCGGCGGCATTCCCCGATCCACGACATCGTTTACACCCAGGTTCAATGCACGTTCCTCGGCCACCGGATCGGATTCGATCTGGATGCTCAGCACCGGCAACATGTTGGTGGCAGACAGTCCCCGGAGGGTGGCCATCAACGTCGACACATCAGTGACGCCCTCCTGCACGACCAAGACGTCTCTGTCCTCGGTCTTGGTGACCCGCAGAATGTCTTCGATCGTGTCCACGTCGATCAGCGGCACATCGTCGGACCCGGCTTGCTCGATCGCCTGACGCACGGCGTCTCGGGCTTGTGATTCGCCCATGAACAACATGCGCATGCGGCGTTGCTTACGGCGCTTCGCCGCATACATCTCGGCATCGGCTGCATCCATCAGATCATGGATTGTCTGATTCCCCTCGTGATCGAACCTGGCGGCGCCGAACGTCACCGACAGGGGGAACTCGGCACTTCTGGACAACTGGTCGGCAGCCTGGCGGATGCGGTCCATCGCATCATCCAGTGAATCGGGACGTCCGGACGTCCCCGTGAGCAATACGCAAAACTCGTCGCCACCGATCCGGGCCACGATGTCAGAGTCCCGAACGGTGTCGGTCAGCATGGTCGCGGTCTTGATCACCGCATTGTCACCGGTACGGTGTCCGTAGCGGTCGTTGATCGCCTTCATCTGGTCGATGTCGACGAAGACCAACATGCACGGTCTGTCTTCCCGGCCGGCCAGGCGCAGTGCCTGTTCCCCCAAGGCCAAGAAGGCCCGGCGGTTGGCCACGCCGGTCAGGCTGTCGACCAGTGCCAGTCGCTGCAGTTCGTTGCGAAGGCGCATCCATTGGCTGACATCCCGCAGCATGACCACATGGATGCCCTCCGGCGACATCGCGACGCGCAGCTCTGCCCCTGGCGCACCCCGTTTTGGATGGAGCAACTCGACGTCGACATGTTCCTCGGCGGCCATGGGAAGGCCGAACTCTGCGCCCATCAGCGCATCGACATCTCGCCCCAGCAGGTCCGCCGCGGCCGCGTTGGCAAACAGGATGCGCCCGCCGTCGTCCACGGCCAACATTCCTTCCGCGCTGACGCCGATCATCAGCTCGAACAACCCCTTGGGAAGGGCGTTGGGAGAAACCCCGGGCGCCAGATCCGTATCCGGGGTTACAGACGTGGGGGCCTCCTGCGTCGCCGCCAACTGTTTAGTCATCGGCGACCGACACTTGGGGGTTGGACGTGTCGGTCAGGTCCAGGCGCAACCCTTCGATGACCCGATCGGTGTCGGACAGGTCCCCCATCATCCGACGGACCGGGTCCGGGGACTCTTTGATCAATGTCGGGGTCGCCAGGATCAGCGCTTCTTCTGCCAGATCTGGACGGTCCAAGACATCGATGGTCGTGACCTGCGCCTGCAGCCCCAACCGTTGCCCCAAAGAGTGACGCAGCTTTGTGATCGCGCGCTCAGCCCTGGGGTTTTGCCCCGCGACGTACAAGGTGAGTCGCAAACCCTGTTCCTCATCGTTCATGGCTGCCCTGAACCCTGTCGTTGCCAGCAGTTGTAGCCCGCGTGTTGCCGGTTACCGCCCGTAGGCAAACCAGCCTAACTGTTTTATCTTGCCTTGGGCTGTTTGCCTGTGGATGGTCCCACATAGCCAACCATGTTCATCCTCCCAACAACTTGTGTATGCCCTTGGCCAGTCGTCCGGGCTCTGGGCCCGTCGGCAGATCCACATCAGGATCCTGATCGCCCACCGCACCCAACACCTCTGCCAGGCTCGGGTTGCTCAACACCTGATCCCCTACCTGCACGGTCGGCACCAACTCGTTGCCGTTGTTCACTGACCGGACAAAGGCTGCGCCGCCGGAATCCTCCCAAATGTTGACATCGTCATACGACAGGCCCGTGCTGTCCAATTGCTGCCGCAGGGCCCCGCAGAACCCACACCCGGGCCGCCAGTACATCGTGATCGCAGCATCGGTGGAGGGCTCAGTCGAGGTCATGGTCAATGCTTCCTGTGTCGGTGAGAGGGTTGCGCGATGGAAACACCCATCGGGAGGGTGATGTTCCGCGGGTGCGATGCGTTGCAACACGTCAGTGCCGGCACGACGCGCAGACTCCGAAGATGTCAGCCCGGTGTGAGGACACTTGGAAGTCATGGCCTTCAGCCACCCTCCCGACCCACTGTTCCACCATTGCGGCCTCCAGTTCGGTGATCTGATGACATGCCGTGCAGACCAGGTGATGGTGATGTCGTGGTGAGCATGCCCTGAACGCCTGCTCATCACCGTGTTGAAACGTGTCCAACAACCCTGCTTCCACCAGGGAGGTGAGGGTGCGGTAGACCGTCGATAGACCGATGGACCGGTCCTCTGACTTGAACTGCAAATACAAGTCTTGCGCCGTGACCGCGTCATCGCGCTGATCCAACGCCTCCAACACGCTGCGCCGTTGCCTGGTGGCCCGCAATCCCGCCTGGCGCAGCATCGTGTCGTGACTGGGCACCTGCGGCATTCGCTCCTCATCGACTCGGTTGAGTGATTCTTACCGTCAATCATAGCCGTATACAGATGCAAATGGGACTCAGTCTCATTATAGTGGAGCCATGTTGTCTTCTTTGAAGTCGCTCGTCCTGTTCGCCTCTGGTGTGGCACTAGCAGCTTGTGGTGGAGCGGCGGGCACACCCTCCAACGACGCCGACTCAGGCATCCCGGTCGTCGCGTCCACCAATGTGTATGGCGATATCGCCGAAGTGATCGGGGGGGACCTGGTCAGGGTCACGTCGATAATCGACAATCCCAGCGCTGATCCAGAGGAGTACGAGGCCACGCCCCGCGATGCAGCGGCGGTCGCCGAAGCTGACCTGGTGATCGTCAACGGGGGTGGCTATGACCCGTTCCTGATGCCGCTTATCGAGACTGCCGGTGGTGAACGCGAGGTGCTTGTGGTCACCGACGTCTCGGGACTTCAGCCGACAGACCCTGCCGAAACGGAATTCAACGAGCACGTCTGGTTTAGCCTTCCGGCCATGACCGAGTTGGCTGATCGGATTGCGGAAACGCTGAGCGGGATCAGTTCCCCCGATGCTGAGACGTTTGTTGCCAACGCTGCTGCGTTCAAGGCTGATCTTGAGCCATTGCAGGCCCGGGTTGCTTCCATCAAATCGGAGCACGGGGGGGCACAGGTGGCCGCGACCGAGCCGCTACCCTTGTACCTGCTGGCCGATGCGGGCTTGGACAACGTCACGCCCGAAGCGTTCATGGAAGCCAGCGAGGAAGGCAGCGATGCCCCCGCTGCAGTGGTCCAGCAGGCCCTTGAGCTGTTGGATGGAGGTGCGGTCAAAGCTCTGCTGCTGAACACCCAGACCCAGACCCCGGCAACCGATCGCATGCAGCAGGCCGCAGACGATGCGGGCGTAGCCGTGCTTGAGGTGAACGAGACGCTTCCTGACGGATCCAACGGCTACGTGGACTGGATGGGCGAGCAAATCGATGGGTTGGCCACAGCGCTTGACCAGTCCCGATGACCTGATGGCAACGACCACTCTGGCGGGCAGAGGGGGGGCCCAACCAGCGGTGACCCTTCGCGCCGCTGAGATGGCATTCGGGCGGCACTGCTTATGGCGTGATCTGGACCTGGACATCAAAGCGGGAGAGTTTCTGGCCGTTCTGGGGCCGAATGGCGCCGGGAAGTCGACCCTGTTGCAGGTCCTGCTGGGCCTGGTTCCGCTGAGCGCGGGAACCGTTGCGATCGCTGGACGATCGCCCAACCGGGGTAGCGCCGATATCGGCTACATCCCACAACAGACGTCGCGGGACCCATCCTTGACCCTGCG
>JBBSNE010000080.1:0-9726 GCA_038232815.1 Euzebyales bacterium
CGTCTGGCCCGCCTCCAAGGCGGATGCGTTGCCCGCTGGCAACTGCGCTTCCTGGGGCTGAACGGGGCCACATTGTCCCGCCTGGTTCACCGCGACGGATGGGGTGTGGTTCACGGGGGCGTGTATCGACTGCCCGGGGTTTTGGAGGGACCCCTCAGCGGCATCTGGGCAGCGGTGCTTGCCGTTTCACCTCAGGATGCCCCGAGTCTGGCCGAATCGCTGCTGGAACCAGGGATCGACCCGGTGGATGCTGCCTTCAACGCTGCACGTCAACGGGCGGTGGTGACCGGTCTGTCCGCCGCCTGGCTGCGAAACATGGCTGATGGTCCTCCCCCTGTTCCTCAACTCCTCCTGACCAGCGATCACCATCCGCGGCGAACAGACATCACGATCGTCAGAGGAACGGTTGATCGGGACATGTGGTCGTGGGTGGATGGACTGCAGGTGGCCGCGGGTCCAAGACTGCTGTGGGACGTCGCCTGGCTTCAGCGCCGCAGGCGGGGCGCCGTGGACGGCCTGGTCGATTTGATCGTCACCGCAGACCGCCTGCGTATCTTGGCGGTGGATGAGGTGTTGGCGGTCATCGAGGAATCCGTCCTGTTTGGTCTTCCGCAACGAGTACCCCGACCTCTCCGCGACGCCGCCGAGGAGGTCCGCCCGGGTTTCTCGCATTCCAAGACCGAGGCGCTCGCTCGCGAGATCGCCACTGAGCAGGCCGGGCGTCTTGGGCTGACCGTCGAGGCTCGCCCCTGGGCCATCAGAAGCCAAGGGAGGATCATTGCCGAGGCCGACCTGGCAGTGGTGGCCTTGCGCCACGACGCCGAGATAGACGGGCCCCATCACGACCTACGATCTCAACAGGCTCGCGACCGGCGAAGAGATGCGCTGGTACATGGCATCGATTGGACGGTCGCACGGTATCCGGTCGCCATGATCGACGCGTCACCCACTGAGTTCGCTGATCGGTATAGGCGCCGATTACAGGATGAGCTGGACGCTTTCTACTGACCACAACTTAGGATGGTGCATTCGCGCTCACATATGCCCCAGATGCACCATTTCCGCCCGCCGGCCACCACGCCGCCCCAGCCCCCACCCAAGATGGGGCATCACGCTCACATATGCGTCAGATGCACCATCCTCGGATGGCGGTCGTCTGCGCCGCCTGCCAGTGGGCCAGGTTGCCTAGGGCGAGCGATCACCCCCCGCCGGAGGGTCCCAGATGTTGGCATCACCCCAGGCCTGTTGTGCTGCCGCACGGCGGAGCATCGTCCTTGCCGCCCACGCCGCAGCCACCGCTGCCCCCATGACCAGCAACGCCACCGGGATGAAGATCAGGATCGGCCACCAGAGGTTCTGGCGGTACACCTCCGCCCCCGTCTGCCGTACAGCGGTGATGTGATCCGACGACGTCACGACGTCCAGTTCCACGGGGTCCCCGATCACCAAGTCGTCATAGACGCTCCTGACAGTTAACACCAACGGTCCCCGATCCGTGCTGAACGCAGTCCGATAGATGTCACGCGAACCGGGGTTTCGTTCCCCTTCGCTGCTCGGACGCACGAGTTTCTTGTCGCTGACGGTGGCGGGGATGGTGTCGGTTGGCCCCAACAACAGTCGCAGGCTCGGTCCCGTGAACACCGCAGCCAGGATGATCAGCCCGATCAGGGGCAGGAGTATGAACGCACGAGGAACCCAACGTATGAGCCTGTCGTACATCCGCTCTTTCTCCTCACTCCCCCTGTCCCGCGGGTCAGGGTAACCGAGAAAACCACCATAAGGACATGATTGCCGCAGCCGTCCCCAGGATCAGGGCTGCGACCATGAACGGGACCAGCACCTCCTCCTGTTCGGTGGTGACACCCACGGCGACGCCCAGTGTCTCAAAAACCTCTGTCAGCGCTTCGGCACTTTCAGCGTCATAGAAGCGGCCACCGGTATCCTCAGCGATCGCCCGCAACGCCCGTCCGTTCGACGGGACGGGGACCAACTGGCCCTGGAAGACGATGGTGCCTTCACGGGTGCCGAAGCTGATCGTCGACACGGCGATGCCCGACTGTTCGGCCGCCTGCACCCCAAGCCGGTTGGGGCGACCGGCGGTGGTGTCGCCGTCGGACAAGATGACGATGGTCGCGGGGGGCTCATCACCTTCCGCGGTCTCGGCTTGCAACGCCGCCATGTCTGCTTCGATCAGGTCAACGGCTGCCAACAATGCTTCACCGATCGCGGTCCCTGGCCGCAACTGCAAGCGTTCGATGGCGCCGCGAACCGCGTTGCGATCATCGGTGGGGGCCACGTTGGCCACCGCAGTCTCAGCAAATGAGACCAACCCGACACGGACCTGCTCTGGCACCTCGTCAAGGAAGCGGTAGGCCGCGTCCTGGGCCGCCTCCAGCCGTCGCGGTTCGACGTCACGCGCGTCCATGGAGATGGAGGTGTCCAAGGCCAAGATCACGGTGGACGCGGCGACCGGAATCTCGACGTCGCGCGTCGGACGGGCGATGCCAATCACCAGCAGGGTCAAGGCCAGAAGTAGGGCAGCTGCCGGGGCATGGCGGCGCCAGCCTGGTTTCTCGGGCGCGATCTCGTCCAGCAACGCCACGTTGCTGAACTGCACGGCGTAGGCCGAATGGCGCGTTTGCCGAAAGAGGTAGAACCCCGCCAAGGTGAGGGGTATGACCAGAAGCAGCAGCGCCCAGGGTGACAAAAACGAGGTCATGGGTGGGCCGACCCGCCCCGGTGTGATCGGGTGGTACGCGATCGACGTCGAACCTCGATGTGACGGACCAGGTCGCTCAGCCAGTCACGATCCGTGTGCACGCGTACATGGTCGGCTCCTGTCCGGCGAAGCTCCGTCGCAATCTGTTGCTGCTGCCGCCGGGCCGCTGCGGCGTACCGTTCACGCAGTGTTGCGTCGCCGGTGTCGACGATCCGGCGTCTGCCCGTCTCGGGATCAGCCATCGTCAACTGGCCCACCGCCGGCAGGTGCAGTTCCCGCGGATCGACCACCTCGACGGCCAAGACGTCATGGCGGCCAACGAGCGCCCGCAGACGTTTGCTCCATGTCTGTGGACCCAAAAAATCGCTGACAACCACGATGACCCCACGTCGTCGTGCCAACCGTCCGGCACGTGCCAGACCTCGCCCCAGGTCAATCTGTGCCGATCCGCCGTCGGTGGCCGCGTTGGCCCGTGGCAACCGCGAAAGGCGTCGCAGTGTGGCATGGACATGGTGGCGGCCGGCTGCGGGGGCAAACCATCGTTCTCCGGCAGGGTGAAGTGCCAGGACCCCGAAACGGTTGGCCCCGTGAGCGGTGACGAAGCCGAGTGCCCCCAAGACTTCTATTGCGACGTCCCGTTTCAGCCGGCGGCCGGTACCGAAGTGCAGGCTGCCGGACATGTCCAGTACGCCGATGGTCGTCAGTTCGTGATCCGCCACGGTTACTCGAACATGGGTCTGGGCGGTCCTGGCTGTCACGGCCCAGTCGATCCGGCGAACATCGTCACCAGGGCGATAACCGCGGGCCTCCCCCGGTTCGCTGCCATGCCCCGGCAACAGGCCTTGATAATCACCATGGAGTCGGCCCTCGAGTTTGCGACGAACCGCCAGTTCCAGACGGCCGAAGGCGTCGGGTCCAGAGCGTGGTTGGGACGACGCGGGTGCGACAGGCGGGCGGCTCATGAGGGCGGCGCGAGCGGGTTGTTCCTCTCACCCGGATCGGTTCGGGGTGCCACATCGGGAGGCCCCTCGAATGGTTCGGAGACCTTGTGCGGGCCGCTGTCGTCGTTCGAGCCGGTGATCTTGGTAGCGCCCAACGGCCCAGCGGACTGAACCCGGTCGCCGGTCGTGGTGGGTATGGGACTGGGCGCCGGCGGTAGTTTCAGCACGTCTGGAACCGTGACCTCCTTCACCGGCGCATCCGGATAGGCCCGATGAAAGTCCGAGCGTGGGGTCAGCGACGGCGCCTGGATGGTGGTCAGCAGGTGGTACAGGACCTCATCGACGGTGACGCCGTCGGCGACCGCGTCGAAGGACAGCACCAGCCTATGGTTCATGACGTCGTAGCCGATGTCATAGACATCCTGGGGTTGTACGGCATCTCGGCCGCGCAACAGAGCCAGCGCACGTGCGCCCTCGACCAACCCGATGGAGGCTCGCGGGCTGGCACCGAACGCGATCAGATTGCTGAGGCTGTCAAGCCCGTAGCGGCCCGGATCACGGGTAGCCATGGTCAGTCGCACAGCGTAATCGGCCACCCGGGGGTCGACATGAATCCCTCGGGTGGTGCTCTGCAGACGTCTGACCTGTTCCAGGTCCAAAACCTGGCGGGGCCGGACCTCATCGCCTGCCGCCCGACGGACGATCTCCAACTCTTCATGCGGTCCCGCGGGGTAGTCCACAGGGATCTTCATCAAAAACCGGTCGCGCTGAGCCTCGGGTAGTTGGTAGACCCCCTCTGATTCGATGGGATTTTGGGTTGCCAGGACCAAGAAGGGGCGGTCCACCCTGAAGGTTTCTCCACCGATGCTGACCTGCTTTTCCCCCATGACCTCCAACAATGCGGATTGCACCTTGGCGGGGGCACGGTTGATCTCATCGGTCAGCACGAAGTTGGCGAACACCGGACCCAACTCCACGGTGAACCGGCTTTCTTCTTGGCGCCAGATCCGGGTCCCGACGATGTCGCTGGGCAACAGGTCGGGGGTGAACTGAATACGATTGAAACTGCCCCCGAGGGTCGTTGCCAGGGTGGTCAGCAGACGGGTCTTGCCCAGGCCGGGTGCTCCTTCCAGCAGGCAGTGGCCACCCGCCAGCAACGACACCAGGACACGCTCCACCACGCGCTGTTGACCGACGATGATCCGGCCGATTTCTGCACGCACACGCGTCAGCATGTCGCCAGATTCCCGGGGGTCCAGAACCTCAGGTTCGCTCATCGCAGCAGCACCAGACCTTGTGCGATGATCAGGACCTGGTCGATATCCAGGCCTTGTGGAGCAGTCACCTGTATGAGCGTGTCGGTTGGTCCCGGTATCAAATACACCAGTCGACGCTCTTGATCCGATTCGGGTAGCAGATACCCGGTCAGGCCCCCAAGGCTGATCTCCTCCGCGGCAGCGGTCAAGAAGGTGTCCAGTAGGTCGGCAGCCTCTGCGGATCGGGTGGCGTGCACCGTCACGTCGTCGCCCGCGTCAGCTTGCAGCAGCGTCGTCTGTTCCTCCGCAACAATCTCTTCAGACCGGCTGGTCTGGCGCATGGTCGTGAATTCCTCAGCCACCCCCGTCGGTAGAGTTCGCAGCGTGAACAGCCGCGGCAGGTCGATATCTTCCTGATCGTCGGTGGAGTTTGACGAATCCGGTTCGGGGGGCGGTGGCTCGCCACCGAACTGCTCCGGCGGGGAGGGTGCCGCGCTTGGGTCGGGTTCGGGACCCTGCGGCGTTGGGGAGGGCTGATCTTCGCCGGGTCCCTGTTCATCCGGCTCGACGGCGGCGCCATCGTCCGCACCCGATTCGGGGGGCTGTGAACCCGTGTCCGGTGGTTGTTGTTCTGCGTCGCCTGTTGCGACGTCTGCATCGTCTTGCCCATTGCTGGGTGGGTCGGTCGGCGGTAAGGGCGTCGGGGTCAGTTGCGGTCCGTTCGGTGCGGGGGCCGGCAGGGGTTGTGGAGCCGGCCCGTCGTCTGGGGGATCCAACTGCACAGGGGGCGCGGGCGCCGGGTCACGGGTGACAACGTCATCGTCGTCGCGCAACAAAAAAAGCGCCGCCCCAATGCCGATGGCCACCAACAGCAATGTCCCACCGACGGCCAGTGCAATTTGGGCGGGGCGGATGGTGGGTTCGCCCTCGATGACCGCAGGCGCGAAAAGGCCGCGTATGTTGGCTGTCCGTGGTGGAGCCACGGAGTCATACGGGGGTTCGTGCGGAAGGTCGCGCCAGGTGGGCAGGGGCCAGCTGACATCACCGGCAGAGTCGCCTGAGCCGGGGGGATCTACAAAGGACATACCGCGCGAACGCTATAGTCACCGCGGTAAAGCGGTGGTCAAAGGTTGCGTGGCAACTCCCCGCTTTCCAGCAACTGCGTGAACTGCTGCTCGGTCAGCCTCGGGACGTCCAACTCCTCGGCCTTCGCCGCCTTGGACCCGGGGTTGTCACCAATGACCACAGCAAATGTTTTGGATGACACAGTGCCGGTGACCTTCCCCCCCGCATCGACCACCGCTTGCTTGGCGTCGTCGCGTGAATAGTCCTCAAGCGTCCCGGTGATCACGAGTGAACGACCCTCCAAAGCGGTGCTGGACACCGCGACCGCATCGGTATTGGTACGCACTCCGGCGGCAACAAGCTTGTCAAGCAACGCGCTGTTGCGGTCGTTTGACAACCAGGTCACGACAGATTCGGCAATCACAAATCCGACCCCGTCAACCGCGGCGATGCGTTCGACCCCGGCGCTGCGGATGCTGTGCAGATCGCCGAAGGACCGGGCAATCAATTTGGCGACCGTCGGACCGACGTGTCGGATGTTCAGACCCACCAACAGCCGCTCGACCGGTTGGGTCTTCGATGTGTCGATTCCATCCAGCAACAATGTCGTCTTCTTGTCACCAAACCCCTCCAAGGCAACAACCTGATCGTGCTGCAGACCGTACAAGTCGGCCAGATCCGCGACCAATCCCGCCTCCAGCAGCGCCTTGGCGGTCTCATACCCCAGGCCTTCAATGTCCAAGGCGCCTCGACTGGCGTAATGGTCCAGCGACTCAAGGATCCGGTTGGGGCAGTCGACGTTGGTGCAGTAAGTGTCAGCCTCACCGTCCAGCCGTTCCAGATGGGACGCGCAAAAGGGACAATGGGCGGGAAACGTCCAGGGGCCAGCCTCCTCCACCTGATGGGGGCGTTGGTCCAAGACCGGTCCCACGACCTCAGGAATGACGTCACCTGCCTTGCGGACGATGACGATGTCCCCCGGACGGACATCTTTTAGGCGCGCCTGGTCTTGATTGTGGAGGGTGGCGTAGGTCACGGTGGATCCGGCGACCACGACCGGTTCGAGCACGGCATAGGGAGTGGCCCGTCCCGTACGTCCCACGTTGACGCTGATGTCGTGAAGCAACGTCGACACCTCCTCTGGAGGGTATTTGAAGGCGATGGCCCAGCGGGGTGCCCGCGAGGTCGAGCCCAGCTGTCGCTGTTGTGCCAACGAGTCGATCTTGACCACGACCCCATCCAGCTCATAGGTGGGGTCGTGACGCCGGTCGGCCCACTCTTCGATGAACGACTGGACGTCCTCAACGGTGTGTACCAGTGCGGTCTCAGGAGCCGTCGGCACGCCGGCGTCACGAAGAAAGGCCAGGAACTGGCTGTGGGTTTGGACGTTCAGTCCCTGGGTGGCGCCCATCCCGTGTGCGATGAGGGCCAGGGGGCGGCTGCGGGTGATCTCGGGATCCTTTTGTCGCATGGCCCCAGAGGCTGCGTTTCGAGGGTTTGCGAACCGGGGTTCGCCGGCCGCCTCACGTGCGGCGTTCATTGAGTGGAATGCCTTGAGCGGATAATGGATCTCACCCCTGACCTCGACCAGCGCAGGGGGTTCGCGCACGTCAAGGAGGGAGGGGATCCCCGCAATGGTGCGCACGTTGCTGGTGACGTCCTCGCCGACCGTTCCATCACCACGGGTGATTGCCCGCACCAGATGACCGTCTTCATATGACAACGAGATCGCGACCCCATCGACTTTCAATTCGCAGGTGTAGGCGTGATCGGCGTCATCCAGCCCCCGGGCGGCCCGGTCCGCCCAGGCCTGCAATTCGGTCAGGTCAAAGGCGTTGTCAAGAGACTGCATCGGCACCCGGTGGACGGCGGGGACAAACGCCTCAGAGATCGGTGCACCGACTTTGTGCGTCGGGGAATCGGGGTGATCAAGCTCAGGATGGGCCCGTTCCAATTCGTCCAACTCGCGTAGTGCGACGTCGAACTCTGCGTCGGTGATCTGCGGGTCGGAAAGGACGTAATAGCGGTAGCGGTGGTACCCCAGTTGGTCCCGAAGTTCGGTCACCCGCTGGCGGATTACACGATCTGTCATGACCGTCGAGTCTACGCCTGACCCACGACATCAGGTTCGGCGCATTCCGCCACGCCGTGTCAAGGACTGGCCAAGAACAGGCCCGAATGGGTGTCGGGGATGTGGGGGAAGGTTAGGGTAGAAAGACCGACTCGATTAGGAGAGGAACGCGGCGATGATCGAAGTGTTGTGGGTCACCCTCTTCGGCGCGGCATTGGCCTGGTTGCAGTCTCGAAGCAATCTGGACGAGCAGACGGAGGTTCAGGTTCCCGTCGACGATGAGTGGACCCGGTGGGAAGAAGAGATCCACGACTGGAAGCAGTCCTAGGCGTCGCTTGCGGTGGGGTTCAGCCTCGCGTAGTCCACACCCGTGGTCTCCACCGAGATCTGCCACAGTCTTTCGGCCGCCTGTGTGTCGAGTGCCTTGGAGTTGATGACGGCGGGTCCCACGGATCCGCGCATTTCCTGAAATCCATTGGGACCCCAGTAGGAACCGCCTTTGACGTCCCCCACGGCGGCGTAGATCTGCGGGAGGGCACCATCTGCTACATCCATGCCGATGATCGGGTTCAATGCCTGACCGACCAGCCCTGCGACCTTGTGGAAGATGCCCCCGCCAGCCATCCCCACGCCAGAGGTTTGGAGGTTCGTCGCGGTGTAACCAGGATGGGCGGCCACGCTCTTGACACGTGCTCCCGCGGCCTCGAAGCGTCGCTGCAGCTCTAGGGCGAACAGCAGGTTCGCCAGTTTCGAGCGGCCGTATTGTGTCGTGGTGTTGTAGGAGTCAGATTTTTGTTGATGAAGGTCGTCGAAGTCCATCGTCCCCATACGATGAGCCGTCGATGAAAGGGTGACGACGCGCGCATCCTTGGCTGCCAGGAGGGGGTCCAGCAGCAAGCCGGTGAACGCGAAATGGCCGAAATGGTTGGTGCCGATCTGTAGCTCCAGGCCGTCGACGGTGGTTTCCTCAGGGGTCATCATGATCCCGGCGTTGTTGACCAGGATGTCGAGGGTCGAAAAGGCCGCCCGTACTGCTTCTGCGGCTGCCCGGACGCTGCTGAGATCGGCCAGGTCCAGCTGGACGAACCGCAGGTCGGCGCTGCGGTTGGTCGGCAGAATTGTGTCGACAGCCGCGTCGTATTTTTGCTTGCTGCGGGCGGTCATGATCACGGTCGCCCCGGCGCCGGCAAAGGCTTTGGCCGTCTGCAGGCCCAACCCTGAATTGGCACCGGTGACCACCGCATTCTTGCCGGTCAGATCGGGCATGTCGGTCAGCTTGAACATCTAGATCTCCTGTTGGTCGTCGCTGTCACCAGCGGGTATGTACATGTTTTGCGATCAACTCGTCATACACCTGGCGCGCCCGTTCCATCTGGCGGTCCTTCAGCGGGCCCGATGCCGAGGCAGCGGCATTGTCGACGGCCTGCTGTGGGCGACGGGCCCCGGGAATGACCGAGGACACCTCAGGATGGCTCAACACCCAGCGCAATGCAAAGGTTGCCAAGGGTTGCCCATCAGTCAGCGGACGCAATTGGTCGACCGCGTCAAGGCCGATGTCAAAGGGCACGCCCCCGAAGGTCTCACCGACGTCGAAGCTTTCCCCATCGCGGTTGAAGTTGCGGTGGTCATCCGGGGCAAATGTGGTGTCGGCTGACATCTTGCCGGTCAGCAGCC
>JBBSNE010000081.1:0-9722 GCA_038232815.1 Euzebyales bacterium
AGCGCCCGGGTGCCGTGATAGCCGTCGAGGGGTTGCACGACCCCCGGTCGTCCGCGCACCGCGGTTTCTACAACGGCAGCGATGGCGGCCATCCCTGAGGCGAACACCACCGCTGTGCCACCCTCCAACGCGCCGATCGCCTGCTCGATGGCGGTGAAACTGTCGTTGGCCACTCGACCGTATTCGCCGGGGGCCGGGGCACGCCGGACCGAGGCGAAGACCGGTGGCTGGGACAACGGTTGCCCGGGCTCAGCGGGCGGTCGGCCGGCTTCGACGGCGATGGTTGCGGCGCGGCGGGGATCCATGGCCAGCAGCCTACGGTCTGTCCCCATTTCACGATCGGGGCACGCAGCGCCGGTCTACGACCGGCCACCACCTCACGATGGTGCATCCCCCGCACATGTGCGCCTGATCGACCAACTCGGGCGGGGGCGCCGGCCCCGCGGACCAGTCACCTCCTCACGATGGTTAATTCCGCTCATATGTGCGCCTGATCGACCCACTTGGGCGGGGGACCCGCCGCGCATCAACCCGGCCACGTCACCAGGCGGACCACAACGCCAGGGTCGCGTACCATGCGCGACACTGTGAACGAGGCTGCTGCACCGCAACGCGGCGACCTGGACGTCACCGTCGTGTTACCGGCCCTGAACGAGGTCGGTCACATCGGGGCGGAGGTCGACCGGATCACCAAGGCGCTCAAAGAGAGTCCGTACTCCTTTGAGATCCTGGTCATCGACGACGGGTCGACCGACGGCACCGGCGGCGCGGTCGAAGGACGGCCGTTCGTCCGGTTGTTGCGATTTCCCGTCAACCGTGGGTCTGGAACTGCTCGCCGCATCGGCAGTCGAGAGGCCTATGGCACCTACGTGGTGTGGACCGACGCCGACATGACCTATCCAAACGAGCGGATCCCCGAGCTGATCGACATCTTGCGCACAGGCCGGGCACACCAGGTCGTGGGTGCGCGGACCTCTGAGGAGGGGACCCACAAGCTGCTGCGGGTTCCAGCCAAGTGGACGATCCGCAAACTGGCCGAGTATCTGACCGCGTCGTCCATTCCTGACCTGAACTCCGGGCTACGGGCATTCAAGCGCAGCGACGCGTTGCCCTACCTGGGTCTGTTGCCGACCGGGTTCAGTTGTGTGACCACCATCACGCTTGCGTTCCTCTCCAACGGGTTGATGGTCGAATACGTGCCGATCGACTACGCCAAACGCGCCGGCAAGTCCCACTTCCACCCGATCCGCGACGCCTACCGCTACATGTTGCAGGTCGTGCGGATGGTCACGTTCTTCGAGCCCATGCGGGTCTTTGCACCCGCGGCGTTCCTGCTGCTGTTCCTGGGCACGGTGAAATTTGTCTACGACGTCGTCGAGGGGCTGGTCACCGACGGCGATCCGTTCGCGCTGTCGATCAACACCGTCCTGTTGTTGATCACCGGTCTGATCCTGTTCAGCCTGGGCCTGCTGGCCGACCTGATCGTACGGACCAGCCGGTACAACAACTCCGGAGGATGAGCCCGGCGGGGCGGGGTCGTACGCTGTCCGGGTGAGCACCTCCACCACCACCCCGGCAGACGTCGACACACCAGAGACGCCCGACATCGTCATCGGCAACCACTACAACAAATATGAGGGTGGGAACGTTGCCATCCGGTTGTTGACCAAACGATTCCTGGCGGCGCTTGATGAGTTGTTGAACCAGGTCGGCGCTGACGGACCGATCGCCCGGATCTTGGAGGTCGGGTGCGGACCAGGCGACATCTCCGAACGGTTGCGGGACCGCTTCCCCGACGCCGTGGTGACGGCATTGGATCTGCCGGATGTGGGGCTACGGGCAGGGTGGAACAAGGAGCGTCAGGGGGTTGGGTTCCTGCACGGCGACGCCCACACGTTGCCCTTCGCCGACGACACCTTCGACCTTGTGGTGGCCGTCGAGGTCTGTGAACACCTCACCCATCCCTGGTCCGGGCTTGAAGAGATGGCGCGGGTCGGACGCCGGCACCTGGTGTTGACCGTCCCCCGCGAACCGATGTTTCGCATGGGCAACTTCCTGACGGGCCGGCATGTCACCAGCTTCGGCAATACCCCGGGGCATCTGAACCACTGGGGTACACCGGGCTTCTTGCGGTTCGTGTCGCAACAGGCGGCCGTCGCCGAGGTTCGCCTACCCGTGCCGTGGACGGCCGTTCGCGCCCGGGTCGACGCCTGACGAAGTTTGCGGCGCGATCGGGGTCAAACCGTCCTATGGGGCAGTAATCCCCCGATCGCGCATGAACCTGCCCCACCCGCTCAGCAGCCCCGCCCCACCCCAAATGCCGTCGGCGACCGTCAGCACCAGCCGGGAGATCAGGGTGACCGTAAACGCCGTTTCCGGCGCGGCGATCATGGACAGCCCGGCGACCAGCACCAACTCTCTAGCACCGGCACCGGCCGGGGCGATCAGGAACAAAAATCCTGCCGACCAGGCTGCGGCGAACACGCCGATTGCGGCCAGAACCGGCAACAATCCCGGGGCCGGGAACTCAAGCGCATCGACGGCGAAGTGAATGTGCAGCCCGTACAGCGTCCACATCACCACCGCCCATCCGCTGGCCACCGCCATGTCCCGGCCGCTGGGAATGGCCGGCAACGGCTGCCGTCCCAGACGGCGCAAGATCCCGTTCATGACCCCGGCCAACGGGCGGGGGAACAACAACGGCAACAACACCAGCGGCGCCGCCACCAGCCACAAGGGGATGACGCCGAGCACGGCCAATACCGGCACCCCAAGGATCCCCCCGGTCACCAGGTGTACCCACATGAACAGAGTTTGGGCGGCGACCGCGCTGCGCTTGGGAACCCCATGGTCTTGACCCATCTCGGCCTGGGCCAGCACCGGCCACAGACTGCCCGGTAGGTATTTGCCCAACTGGGCCACGAAAAAGACCCGGACAGCCATCCCCAACGGCAAGGACGAACCCAAGCCGATGAGCACTCTTTGCCAGATCATCCCGCTGACCCCGACGCCGGCCAGCCCTGCCGCCACCGACCACAGCAAGGGGGCGACATCCATCGATGCCAGCTGATCAGCAAGTTCTTGTCGCCTAGCGATGACCGCCGCCGCGAAGGCCGCAAGCACCAACAGCAGATACGCCACGCGCAACATCCGCCGCCAACGTGGAACGGCGGGCGGTGGGCTCATAGCCGAGTCGACGGGGGATGCCACGACGTCTAAGGGTGCCAGCAATGCACGGTCACGCTCTGACCCTTTATGGCAAAGGGCTGGCAGGTCGGTCGACGCGCCGCCATGGATCCGCGGTGCGCTGGGTGGCATGGGCGCATGGCCTGGCTCAGCCGTTGTGGGTCCACAGGGTGATGACCTGGCCAGTCTTTTCCACCCGGGGCTGGGCGCAGACGCTGAAGCGTTCTTCGATGGGTTCGACCATCGACGCCATCGACCGTGGCCATGCGCCCACCTGAATGATCATCGGTATGGACCCCTCATCCATCCGCGTGATCAGGCGGTCCCGTTCACCTTCGAGGTTGTACCAAAAGGCATAGAACGGGGTCGGATTGGTCAACCCCAACTGGTCATACAGGGTCAGGGGCGAGGGAACGACCCAGGCCTCGCCGGAACCGCCAGCGCACCGGTCGACCTCCGACCGCACCGCCTCGGCGATCAACGCAGTCTCCTGCTCCGCCTCATCGGCGCTTACCGTCTGCCGCAGATGGTTGCCGACGCCGCCCACGGCGATGATCCCGGCCATGACGACAGCGCCCACGCTTGCGGCCGCAAAGTCATCAAGCCCCGCGGCCACCACCCCGGACAACGCAACCAGGGTCAGCCCGACGATGGCCAGCAACGAGCTGATCTGAAATCCTGCGAACAGACCCACCGCATACCACGCCGCCCCGGCAAGCACCGCGACCCCCACTTTCCAGTCTGTCAACCGCAACGCGTGCAGCGAGGCCCCGATCTTCTCACGTCGCACCGTCAGATCCCAGACACCAAGCACCAGGACCAGGGCCAACAGGGTGCCGGATGCCGCCACGTGGTTGTCGTCGGTTCGTCGGATGGCGATCAAGCCCAGGGCCAGACTGCACAACGCAAGGAAACGGGTGGGATCAGAGAGCTTGCGCCAGATCAACGGGACGAACGGCACCAACATCATCACGGGGAACAGCGCAATTCTGATGCTCGATGGGGCCGACACGGGGTAGTCGAACAACGGCCCGAAATCGGTCACGGTCCAGTTGCCGATCGCCTGACCGACAAACGTCTGCGTGGACATGCCCAACATCCGGTAGGTCACGACCTGTGACACCAGGCCGACCACCACTCCCAATGGGGCATGCACAGCGGTGATCGCCCGCTGGCCAAACGTGCCCCGACGGGTGCCGACCAGGTCGTACATGGCCGTGCCGATGGCCAACAGGACCGCAAGTTCCACGTGAGCCCAAAACACCGTTGCCGCGGCACCGACGCGTAGCGCCCGATCCCAGCCCACGGACCGACCACGATCGACGGGCAAGAGCATCGCGGCCCACACCGTGGGCACCGCGTACTTGTTGTTCGGAACGTGGGTCAACAGGATCCACACGCCGGTCAGTCCCGCTATCCAGGCGGCTGGCAATCGGACCCTCCACGCGACCACGAGCATGGCCAGCCCCGCAAGGATGAAGCCCCCACGCCCCCACAAAAACACCCAGGCCGTGGCGTTTCCGTCCACCAGGCGATACAGCAGCGCCGACAGATACCAGCTTGCGGTGTTCCACCCGTGCTCGAAGTCGATGAGGGGTATGGCCCCCTCTGCAGTGATTCGGGCCAGGTAGTACTGGATGCCGAGGTCGTTGTGCAGTTGGAACCCGTCCAGCGACCTGGCGGTGAGGGTGTAGTAGGCGGTGATGAACACACCGGCGGCTACGGCCACCATTCCCCGGCGGCGACCCCTGTCGTCGACTACGTCGCCAGTCACTCGCAGAGGGTAGCGCGACGCACGCAGCGGACGTTCGACCTCTGGCGATCCGGCTCGCCTTGCCAACCTGACCCCCATACCCGAGCAATGCAGGCCGGCGGATCCTACAGTTCACACCCTCGACATCGACAAAAACAAGACTTGCAACACAGGGGATGCAAGGATGCCGGCATCGAGCAGAGGAGACCGAGATGGCAACCCCCGTGACCACCCCTACCGACAGCCGCGCGCCCGGTCCGCTGGACCGAATGTTTGCGATCACCGCTCGAGGGTCGACGCTCACCCGCGAGATCCGTGGCGGGGTCGTGACCTTTGTGACCATGGCCTACATCGTCGTGTTGAACCCGTTGATCATCGGCACCGTCCCCGACGGGACCGGGGCCTTCCTGGGCGGGGGCGAGGCGCCGAACCTTGCGGCGGTTGCTGCCGCGACGGCGTTGGTCGCCGGTGTCATGAGCATTCTCATGGGCCTGGTCGCCAACTACCCGCTGGCGCTGGCGACCGGCTTGGGGCTGAACGCGTTCGTGGCGTTCGGGATCGCGGTGTTGCCTGGGGCCACCTGGGCCGATGCCATGGGGCTGGTGGTGTTGGAGGGACTGATCATCCTGGTGTTGGTCACCACCGGGTTGCGAGAGGCGGTGTTCTCCGCCGTCCCGGCCTCCTTGAAGGCCGCGATCAGCGTCGGCATCGGTCTGTTCATCGCCTTGATCGGGTTCGTCGACGCGGGCTTCGTCCGTGGCAATGCGCCCGCACCACCGCTGACCCTGGGGCTCGGCGGCAGCCTGGACGGCTGGCCCACCGTTGTGTTCATCGTCGGGCTGTTGCTGGTCTTCGTGCTGTTGGCCCGCAAGGTACGCGGAGCGATCCTGATCGCGATCGCGGTGGCAACCGCACTGGCCGTGGTGATTGAGTCTTCACTGCAGCTTGGTCCGCAGTTCGGCCCAGACGGTCCGCTGAGCCCGACCGGGTGGAGCCTGAACGTACCCGCCATTCCCGAGTCGGCGGTGCAAACACCTGACCTGTCGCTGCTGGGTCAGTTCTCGCTGTTCGGCGGATTTTCTTCCATCGGTGTGCTGACGGTGATCCTGCTGGTCTTCACCCTGCTGTTGACCGACTTCTTCGACACGTTGGGGACGATGGTCGCCATCGGAACCGAAGCAGGGCTGCTTGATGAGGAGGGAAACCCGCCGAAGACACGCCAGATCCTGATCGTGGACTCGTTGGCCGCCGCGGCCGGGGGTGCTGCCTCGGTGTCGTCCAACACCAGCTACATCGAGAGCGCCACGGGGGTGGCCGACGGCGCCCGGACCGGATTGGCCGCCGTCGTCACCGGCGTGCTGTTCCTGCTGACGACCTTCCTTTCGCCTCTTGTCGGTCTGGTGCCATATGAAGCGGCAGCACCGGCGCTGGTGGTGGTCGGCGTGCTGATGATCGGCTCGGTCAGACGGATCGACTGGGAGGACGTCGCGATTGCAATCCCGGCGTTCCTCACCATCGTGTTGATGCCGTTCACCTACTCCATCGCGGTCGGGAT
Organism: Euzebyales bacterium; assembly: GCA_038232815.1. Lineage (GTDB taxonomy): Bacteria > Actinomycetota > Nitriliruptoria > Euzebyales > Euzebyaceae > Euzebya. The sequence goes on from JBBSNE010000081.1 coordinate 6,495, forward strand.
TGGTGCGGGTGTCGTGACCCATGCCTTGCTGATGGCCACGACCGGACGGGCCCGACTGATCCATCCGCTGTTGTGGGTGGTCGCGGCGCTGTTCGTCATCTTCTTCGCCATCGCACCAATCGGCCGAATTCTGGGTATCACCTGACCACCACACGACCCGGAGCCCTGACATGAGCGATCCCATGGACCTGACCGAACCGTTTGACCCCGCGGAGGTGCCCGACGGTGGGATGTTGCACGGCACGGTCGGTGAGGATGAGGTGGTCGTGGTCCGGGTCGACGCCGAATTGTTCGCCATCGGCGCCAGCTGCACCCATTACGGGGGGCCGCTGAACGAAGGTGTGTTCGACGGGCGTTGTGTCCGCTGCCCCTGGCATCATGCGGCGTTCGACGTCCGGACAGGGCGGGCGGAACGCGGCCCTGCGGTGACCCCTGTGTCCACCTACGCCGTGACCGTCACCGACGGGATGGCGACGCTGGCCGCAGAGTCTGTAGACGCTGAGTCTGATGACAACGGCGGCGCCGCCCAGACCGCTGCGCTACCGGACCTGGGACGGATCGTCGTCGTTGGTGGAGGTGGGGCCGGGCATGCGTTTGTCTACCGTCTGATCGAACGCGGCCATGAGGGTCCGGTGGTGATGATCAGCACTGAACAGGGCGTGCCGGTCGATCGGCCGAACGTGTCGAAGGACTACCTTGCCGGCTCGGCGGAGCCGGAGTGGATGCCGATCCACGGAGCCGACGTCTACGACAGCGACCAGATCACCCTGCTTCGTGACCGTCAGGTCACCAAACTTGATCTGGACGGTGGCACTGTCGAGCTGAACGATGGCACCAACGAGGAATTTGACGTGCTGGTGCTGGCCACCGGTGCCGAGCCCCGCCCCCTGCCTGTCGACGACGGGACGGTGCGATACCTGCGGACCCAGGCCAACGCGGACCAGATCGCCGGTGCCCTGCCCGACGGTGGGGGCCGAGCCGTGGTCATCGGTGCCAGCTTCATCGGTCTGGAGGCCGCGTCCTCACTGCGCAAACGGGGGGCGGAGGTCGATGTCATCGCGCCAGAGGACACGGTCCTGTCCGGTATCGTCGGCCCCCAGTTGGGGACGAGGATCGAATCGGAACATCGCGAGGCCGGGGTCCGTCTGCATCTGGGTCGTTCGGTGGAAAAGATCGCCGGGGGTGTCGTCACCATTGATGACGGCACCGCGTTGCAGTGCGACGTTGTCGTGGCCGGGATCGGCGTGATCCCCCGCACCGATCTGGCCGAGGACACCATCTTGCAGGTCGATGACGGGATCATGGTGGACGCGGATTACCACGCCCTGGGGGCCGACAGCATCGGTCTGCCCAACGTGCTTGCCATCGGTGATGTCGCACGCAGGCCGTTGGGCACGGGGACCGCACGGATCGAACACTGGTCAATGGCTCTGCGCGATGGCCAGATTGCCGCGGACACCCTGTTGGGGACCGAAGGGGCGGAATACGGGGCGCCGTTCTTCTGGACAGCACAACACAACATGTCACTTCGGTACATGGGCCACGCCACCGACCCCGACCGTTTCGAGGTCGACGGCGACCTGAAGGATGACGACGCCACCGTGAAGGTGTGGCAAAACGATCGGATCGCAGCCGTGATCACGGTTGGCCGTGACCCCGCCGGGTTGCAGGCCGAGCTGGCTTTGGAGGCAGACGACCAAGAGGCCCTGGCCAACATGTGACCGCCCTGGGAAATTGTGCTGGTAACGCTCAATCTGGGCCTACCTGCACATCGGCCTGCGGTGCGGCGCGAATCGGTCGTTCCGCCCGTGCGGAGTGGCGCGATCTAGGAGAGGGGCGGGGGGAACAGGACCATCAAACCGGTCCACAGGACGTGAGCGATCATGGTCGCCCCGACCGAGCCGGTCACCAGCAACAGCGTGCCCCACACCAAGCCACCTAGCGCGGCCGCCGCGATCAAGGCGATCTTCAAGGTTGCGACATGGAACAGGGCGTAACCGGCGGTCGAGACCAGCACCAGGGCGGTACCCCGCCGTTTGCGCCCCAGCTCGTCGGGCAGGCGCGACCGGACCCGCTCGGCAATCATCGGGGTGAACGCGCCACGCCAAAACACTTCCTCCAGCGTGGCCGTCAGCACCGCACCCAGCAGCAGTTGACCCCAGATCGGCAGACTGTCGCTGCGCTGATAGACCTCCAGCGCAGTTCGGGTCAGCGAGGGGACGATGCGAGCCGCCACGGCGAACAGCGCATGTCCGACCGCAAAGTGAACCAGCGCCGCGGCCACCGCGATCGCGGCGATTCGACCGTCTACGGCAAACCCTGGCTCGTCCTCATCGGGGGCGCGGCGAACCCAGAATCCCACCAGCCCCGTCACGACCCCGCCCACCACGACCAGCGGGAAGAACGGCAACGCGGTCGCGTTGAACGCCAGTCCCCAGATCAACGACAGCCCGACGAACGCGACAGCAAGGCGCACCACCTGACGGTCTCGGCGCCGTAACGGGGTTGAGCTCACCGACACCGTGGTACCCGTGTGGCCAGCCCGACACACGTGAGTCCAGCCCCGCCGCGTGCTGGACCCTGGGTGCAGCGACATCTCGGGCACCGCCAAGCAAAGCAATCGAACGGCAATTCGCGCAGAGGTGTGACCACCTATCTCATGCACGCAGAGCCGCTGCCAACACCGTCGCCACCCCATGCTTGTGCGCGTCGTCGTCATATCCGACCCGGGGCCAAAAAAATCCCCGCAGCCCATCCCCCTTACGGCGCGGTACCACATGGATGTGGAGGTGGTGGACGGACTGGCTGACGATGTTGTTATTGGCGACGAACGCCCCTTGTGCGCCAAGCGCGGTGGCCATCACCGCGCTGGCCCGCTGCACGACTGCAAACAGCGGCTGGACCTGCTCGGCCGGCAATTGGTCCAGCGTGACGACATGATCCACCGGCATGATCAACAGATGGCCAGGAAACAGTGGTCTGATGTCGAGGATGGCCGCGACCTTGCCGTCGGAGTAGATGAGCTCATCCCCGTCGGCGATCACCGTGCAGAACGCGCAGTCCGAGGCGGGATGGCAGTCGGCGTCAGCGTAGGGGCTGGTGGTCATGGGGAGCTTGCCAGTCGGCCCATCTGGTCCATGAACATGGGGGCAGCCAGCGGTCGTGATTCCAAATCACCGGTTTCATGATGCCCCGCCGTGTACAGAAGCGATCGGACCAACGGTGAGC
>JBBSNE010000082.1:0-9650 GCA_038232815.1 Euzebyales bacterium
CCGCCGTACCCGGGGGGTCGAGATCGCCTTTGACGACGTGCCGTGGAACGATGCCGAGACCTATCGGGTGATCCAGTCCACCCGGACCTTGGGGATGTTCCAGATCGAATCGCCCGGCCAGCGTGAACTGGTCGGCAAGTTCCAACCTGAACATCTGAACGATCTGGTGGTGGACATCTCGCTGTTTCGCCCCGGCCCGGTCAAGGGCGACATGATCAAACCGTTCCTGCGGCGGCGACATGGACAGGAGGGGTGCGGCGTCCCCCATCCGATTCTGCAACGCGCGTTGGGTGAGACCTACGGCGTGATCGTCTACCACGAACAGGTCATGCGGGCGGTGGCGGCCGTGACCGGTTGTGACCTGGCCGAGGCTGATCTGGTCCGCCGACGTCTGGGCGATCCGACCCAGGTACAGGTGTTGGAACAGTGGATCAAGGACGGGGCCGCCCAACGGGGCGTACCGACAGATGTGGCCGAGTGGCTGTGGGTCAGTCTCAGCCAGTTCGCCTCGTTCGGGTTCTGTAAGGCCCATGCCGCCGCCTTCAGCGTTCCGACCTACCGCTCGGCGTGGCTGAAAACCCACTTCTTGCCCGAGTTCATGGCCGGGGTGTTGACCCATGACCCCGGCATGTATCCCCGACGTCTGATCCTTGACGACGCCCGCCAGTTCGGCGTGGCGGTCCTGCCGTTGGACGTCAACGCCTCGGCCAGTGACTACACCGTGGAGATCGTCCGCGAGGACGAGGCCTACCGGCTGTTGGGGGTCGATCCGGTGGGCCAGCCCGATTGGACCCCCCGCGGCTGGACCTGCGACGCCAGTGGCCGGCTGATCCCACCGGCCGGGTTCGACAAGGGCCAGGCCGAACCCGGGTGGCGCTACGCCATCCGTCTGGGCCTGCAGGATGTCGAACGCATCGATGATGCGATGATCCAGTCGTTGCTGGTCGGCCGCCCCTTCACCTCGATCGCTGATCTGCGGTTGCGGGCACGATTGTCCCAACCGGTCGCGGAATCCCTGGCCCACGCGGGGGCGCTGGACCTGATCGGTGGCCTGACCGCCCAGCTCGGCCATGGTGTGCAGGTCGGCCCGGATGTGGGCGTAGGTGCACATCCACGTGGGGGAGGGGGTTGCCACGCCGACCACGCCGGGCGGTCGCGGCGGGACGTGTTGCTTGAGGTCAGCGAACGCTGGAGCGGGTTGTCGCGCCACAAGGTCAGCCGTCCGGACCAGCCCCAGCAGTTGGGATTGTTGGAACCCGAGCCATCAGCGAACCTGCCCGCCTACCGTCCCAGCGATCGGGTCAAAGCCGAACTGGAAGTCGTCGGGATGGATGCCAGTCGCCATGTGGTGTCGTTCTATGACACCTTGCTGGACACAGTCGGCGTGACCCGGGCGTCGGAGCTGTTGAACTGCCACAACAACCAGCTGGTGCGCATCGGCGGGGTCAAGGTCGCCACGCAGACACCCCCGGTCAAATCGGGCCAGCGGGTGATCTTTTTGTCGTTGGACGACTCGACCGGCGTCAGCGATGCCACCTTTTTCGAATCGGTCCACGCCGAATGTGCCCGGACGGTCTTTCACACCTGGCTGCTGGTGGTCGAGGGGCGGGTGCACCGCAGCGGACGCCGGGGGGTGTCGATCACTGCCGCCAAGGCCTGGGACCTTCGACGTCTGATGACCGCCTGGCAGGAGGGATGGTTGGCCCAGGCACTGGGGGAGGAAGGCAAACCTGTCGACCAGGCCTCACGGGACTTCAGCGATGAGGCGCCGTCACAGGACATCCGGGGTGCCTCCGGCCGGTCCGGTATCCGGCTGCCCCATCGACCCGGTGAGCATGTGGAGATGGCCAAGTCCGTCCCCTTCGGCGGCGCGGGACCGGCTGCGGTCCGCCCAATCGCTGCGGCGACGGGGCACAATCACTCCGTGGATCCTGTAGGCAGCCCCTCACGCGTCGGCCCCAACGGCACGACCTGGGCCGATCCAGCCAAACGTCACCCAGGGGTTGACTCCCAGGACACCAAGCGGTTGTCTAAGAACGATCCACGCCGTCCCGACTACGAGGACCCGGACCCACCCCGCAAGCTATGGCACTCCTCGCCTGGATCGGCAGGTCACTGAGCTTGACCATTTCTGAACCAATCCTGCACGTCGACATGGATGCCTTCTATGCCTCTGTCGAGGTCCGTCAACGCCCCGAACTGACAGGCCGGCCCGTCCTGGTCGGCGGCACCGGGGGCCGGGGGGTCGTCGCCAGCGCCTCCTATGAGGCCAGGGCTCGTGGGATCCACTCCGCCATGCCCATGGCCAGGGCGCTGCGCCTGTGCCCTGACGCCGTGGTCCTCAGCCCTCAGTTCGACTTGTATGCCCAGGTCTCAGAGCAGCTACGCGCCATCTTTGGATCCATCACCCCTCTGGTCGAACCCCTGTCGTCAGACGAAGCCTTTCTGGACGTGCGGGGCAGCGTGCGACTGTTCGGACCGCCTGAGGTGATCGGTGCCACCCTTCGCCGCCGCATCGCCGAGGAACTCCGACTGACGGCCTCCGTCGGGGTGGCCCCCAACAAGTTCCTGGCCAAGTTGTGCTCCGGCAAGGCCAAACCCGATGGGTTGCTGCACCTGCGTGCGGAGCAGGTCGCGGGGTATCTGGCGCCGCTGTCGGTGCGGGACCTTTGGGGAGTCGGTGCCAAGACGGCTGAACGGCTGGAGCGGTTCGGTGTTCGCACCGTCGGTGATCTGCAGCAGGTGCCGTTCGACACCCTCCGTCGCCTGATCGGTGAGGCCGCGTCCACCCAACTGGCCTCCTTGGCACAGGGGTATGACCAGCGGGTGGTCACCCCCCATCAACCCAGCAAGGGCATGAGCGCGGAGGAGACCTTTGATGCCGACATCGACGACCCCGATGTGTTGAAGCGGGAACTCCTGCGCCTGAGTGAACGCGTGGCCCGTCGCCTGCGTCGCGAAGATCACGCGTGTCGGACCGTCAGCCTGAAGCTGCGCTACGCGAATTTCCAGACGATCACCCGCAGTACCACACTGCCCTACCCCGTCGATGACGCGACGCAGTTGTATCGCCACACCGGTGGACTGCTTGACGACCTGCGACTGCAACGCGTTCGTGTCCGTCTGATCGGCGTCGGGGTGACCAATCTGACCGCGGGTGACGCCGCACGGCAGTTGAGCTTGACCGCCGATGATCGCTGGCAGGAACTGGAACGTGCTGCCGACGTCGCCCGCAGCCGGTTCGGTGAGGCGGCGGTGACGCGGGGCTCGTTGCTGGACTAACGTTTGGGTCCCTGTCTCGCAGTAAGGAGCTGTCATGGGTGATCGGGTGACCTTCACCATCGGTGAGGATCGTGTCGGAGTGGTGTCTTTGAACCGTCCCGACAAACTGAACGCGATGGACATCGCGGTGTTCGACGGCCTGCATGCGGCAACCAGCAGCGTCCAGGCTGCGATTGCCGAGGGAAGCGTCCGCGCGGTGCTGATCAAGGGGGAGGGGCGCGCGTTCTCCGCCGGCCTGGACGTCAGCCTGTTCGCCGAGCAAGCCGCCGGGGCCACCCCCGACGACGATTGGATCGCCTATCTGCAGCAAGCGTTCACAGGCTTTGAGGATCTGGCCGTGCCGGTCGTGGCAGCCGTCCGTGGCGTGGCCTACGGCGGGGGGTGCCAATTGGCTCTTGCCGCACATCTGCGTCTGGCCACACCGGATGCCCAACTGGCGCTGCTTGAGGCGAACTGGGCCATCATCCCAGACCTTGGGGGGTTGACCCGTCTGCCCCGTGTGATCGGACTCAGTCGCGCCACGGACATGGCCATGACCGCCCGGAAGGTGGACGCACAGACCGCGCTGTCGTGGGGCCTGGTCGACAAGGTGTTGGACCCGCAGGACTTTGACGCAGCTGCCCGGGCCTACACGGCTGGTCTGGCAGCGGGTCCTACCGTTGCCATCGGTGCCGTACCCCGGCTGTTGCGACAATCCTTCGTCACACAACGGGACCCGATGCTTGCTGCCGAACGTGCATATCAACAAACCTGCCTGGGATCGGCAGACTTTGTCGAAGCCGCCGCAGCCGCGCAACAACGCCGTGCGCCGGACTTCCAGGGACGCTGAGCGCTACGGGCTTTGTGAACAGTGCTGCAGAAAGCCGCGGCTTGGGCCACAATCGGCTGTAGGCGGAAACGCGTCGACGTCAAAACATCGGTTGTCGTAGAATCTGCCCACTGTTCATCATCCTGTGAGGCCCAATGGCACTGTCTGACCGCGAACGGCAGATCCTCTCTGAGATCGAAGCTCGGCTCGAGAGTGATGATCCGAAGTTTGCGCGCACGGTGGCGACCCTCCCGAAAGCGGCCGGGCGGATCAGGTTGCGCTACGGCATCGTGGGTTTCGTGCTGGGCATGATCATGCTGCTCGGGATCGCCGTCCATCCGGCTTGGGGATTTGGTGGGTTTGCGCTGATGCTGATCAGTGCGGTGGTGGTCTTGAACCAGTTGAAGCACTTCGGCCGCGACAACAGCCGTGACCTGGGCGGCCAACTTCGTGGTGGGTTCAGTCGCTACATGGAGGGTCGGCGCCATGAGGACGACGACGGCTGAGCGCCCAGCGCACGGCAGGGCCTAACGACCGATAGCGCTCCGCAGACCGACCCACGCGCGGCGCCACGACGGAAGGTCGTCGGTCAGACGATGAATCAGGATTCGGGATGCTGACTCGGCGGACTCGGCGTCCTCCACGGTCACGGCCGGGGCGTACACCGCCCGCGTGGCGGGGTCCGCCAACCGCGTCCCCGCCCGGTCGCCAGCTGACAGACGGGTGAAGTACTCTCCATCGGTTTCAGATGGATGGCGGGCCTTCCCGACGGCACGGCCGGTGCGTTCGACCTGTTGACGCGCCACCGCGATGCGTTGGGGCGGCGTAGCGGCAGTGTCACTGCCCGGGCGGCGGTTGATGGCGACCAACGCACCAACACCAATGATCGCCAGCAAGCTGGCGACGATGCCCCAGGGGACGCCGCGGCCAGCAGCGGCAGCACCACCCGGGACTGCTTGTTCACCGATCGGTACTTGGTCGTTGAAGTCGGGACGGTTGCGGTCCAAGAAGTCGTTCAGGTCACCCGGGCCCACCGGGTCTGACGTGCCGTCGATCAGGCCGTCCTGCTGGGCTGCGGTCTGAGAGGGGACGACTGCGGAGGCGCTGGTCACCAACACGTTGCCGTCGCTTCTGGGTGTGGGTTCAAAGGGGATCCAGCCCATCTCGCCGAAATCGACCTCCACCCAGGCGTGAGCGTTTCCGTTGGTGACCTCCCAGACGCCATCGTCCACCAGATCCCCAGGGGTGTAGCCAACTGCCAGCCGGGCCGGGACGCCTAGCGTCCGCAGCATCACTGCCATCGTGCCGGCGAACTGCTCGCAGTACCCCTGCCGTCCGTCGATGAACTGCAGCAGGGCGGTTGCGCCCAGGCCGGGGGTGGGCCGGGTTGAGTACTCCCATCCTCGTAGTTCGTTCTGAATGGCCAGAGCGGCGTCGAACATGTTCTGCGCCCCGGCGTCGCCGACGATCTGGCGGGCCAGGGTCACCACCTCAGCCGGGACATTGTCGGGAAGACCGGTGGAGGCGCTTCCGGGAACCGGCAACGGCACGCCCCGGAGGGCGTCCGGGGTCGGCTGGGGGATGGCGGCGGTCACCTGATAGGTGTCGCCGTCAGTGAGCGCCTGGTCGCCGGGAACCGTCAGTGTGGAACTGCGGCGGTCATAGCGTAGGACCTCCGCCTTGGGGCCGGAGACCTCGATCGGCTTGTATGGTGCCGGGGCCAGGATTGCGCCGTTCTCCATCCTGGATTCGATCTGGACGCCGACATCGACACGCTCGGTCTGGATCGGTGGTGGGACGTCGACGACCCCGGAGACCCGTTGGCCGCTGATCGTGCCCGTGGTCCATTGCTCGTCGGCGTCGTAGACATCCAAGGAGGTCGTTCGCAGGTAGACGGGTCGAACGGATGACACGGTCACCACCGGCCCGGTGTCGCTGGCAACCAGACGCTGTCTGATGTCCACGATCGGGTTTGTGGTGATGGTGGTTCCCGACCCTCCGCGGGCGGCATACCACGGCTCGTCCCCGAACCCGGGCAGGATCGAGGCGAACAGCAGACCGGCCACGATCGCCGCGGCCGCAAGGGTCCAGCCCGGTAGCGACACAGGGTTGGATCCGCGTGTGGTGCCGTGCGTCCGACCGTTGGATCCAGGTCCCCCCACTCTGGTGCCGAACCGCGCGATGCTCACGGCATTTCCGAGTAGCAGCAAAACCGCACTGGCACCAAGGATGGTGACCACAGGAAGGACGATGGACTGTGATGGCGGGGCAACGGCCAAGGGGACCGCCCACATCACCAGGGCCACCAGTACAGCCTTGACCGGTGACCGCAGGACGAACAACATCCCGTCCGCCAGATAGCTTGCGATCCAGGTACCGCCCACGGCCAACAACAACAGCCCGGCCTCGGCAAAGGTTGGCGAGGGCCGCAACTCGACCAGTTCCAAACCCTCGAGGAACAGGTCTCGCAGCGATGTCAGTGTCGTGGGTGTCGGGACCAGTCCAGCGATTGCGGTGGTGGGAAGAAACGCGATGCTGAGGAAGATCAACAGGCTGGCCACGTTCATGACCAGATGCGTGACCGGGCCGACGTTCAGACGTCGTGCTGCCCAACCGATTCCGATGCTCAAGATGACGCCACCGGCCACCGGACGTATCCACTCGGTACCGATGAACACACTACGGATCGGTATGACCGCTGCCAGCAACAACACGACCAGAGCCAGGGTCAGGGCGTCATCGCTGACGGCTGGTCGAGGTCGACGCGCACCCAACAGGCCGTTGGGCGGCTTGCCCGGCGGGGCGGGGCGCGGGGGCGCCGGCCGCGGCCGGGTCAGGGTGCTCACCCGACGTCCACCCGGCGTCGGCTCTTGTTACCGGTCAGCTCCCGCCACACGGGCGCCAACGGTTGCCCGGTCAGAATGGTGGCGGCGCTCCATCCGGCACCGCGTAGCAGGCCTGCCATCCGTTCAGCCTGCTTGCTGGTCTTGTCGTCGGCCACCACGAAGGCCAGACGTTGCCCGAACCCCCGCAGCCCGAACAGGGCACGCAGATCAGGATGACGCGCCAGGTCCCTTGAGCCGCCAGGGACGCTCAGGACAGCGACGAACAACCCCTCCCCGCCCCGCGCGGCCGCCAGGGACGGTCCCAGACCGGGATGGTCCGATGCGGTCATGACCGCCAGTCGGTCCATGGCGGATTCCCACGAACCTGGGGTCGTGCGACCGACGGTGTCGTCGGTCACCAGGCGTAGCATGTAGTTGGCATCGGTCAGGTGGTAGACCATCGACGCGGCAACGGATATTGCCTGTTCAAATGTTCCGTCCGCCCCCTCGCTGTGGACGGCCTTGCGTGAGTCGAGGTAGATCGTGGCGTGGGCCTGCCACGGTTGTTCCATCTGGCGCACCATCATGGTGTTTCGGTGGGCGGTGGATGGCCAGTGGATGTGGCGTAGGTCATCGCCCTGGACGTATTCGCGCATGGTGTAGAAATCCTCACCGGTCGCAAACACCCGCCGGGTGTCAGAACTTCCTGCGCCCATGTGGGCACCGCGTACCGGAGAGGCCGGTAGGGGTTCGATTTTGGGGTACACCAACACCTCATGGGTGGCGGTGTAGCGCCGGACTCGTTCAGCCACCCCGAAGGGATCGCGCAGTCGAAGCAGTAATGGGCCTAGGTGATACCGGCCACGCACACGGGCGTGTGCCTCATAGGTCGCTTGTGCGATCTTTCCCGGGGCGAGTCCCTCCACCACGAAGCGTGCCTGCGCGGCCGGATGGCCCTCGGCATCAATGCCCCGGGGCAGCTGTTCGGTGATCAGGAGTGTGGGGGCGGGCAACCGGCTGTCGTTACGCAGTTCGACGGCCACCTCCAGCCGGGCATCTGCAACCACTCGCTGCTGGTCCACCACCCGGCGGGCGGCCACGGAACTGGTGCTCAACCGGACGTACAGCACGCCCAGGCCGACCGTGGTCGCGGCCGCGACGCTGATCGCGTACAACTCCGCCACTCCGAGGACCCGCCCGCTGAGCCATGCCAGCACGGCACCGGTGATCAGCGCCAGCCCACGACGGGTGACCACGCCCTACACCTGGGGGATCGCGACGGAGCCGATCACGTCAGCGATCACCTCTGCCGCTGCGATGCCAGCCATCTGCGCGTCGGGGGACATGATCAGTCGGTGGGACAGAACCGGTTGTGCCAGCGCCTTCACATCAGCGGGAACGACGTAGTCACGATTGCTCGTCGCAGCCGCGGCTCGGGCTGCCCGCAACAGTGACAGTCCCGCCCGTGGGGAGCATCCGAGCTCCACCGCCTTGTGTTCTCGTGTGGCCCGGATGACATCGACGACATACCGCTTAAACGCCTCGGCTGCATGCAGGTGCTTCACCGTGTCGATGAGGGCGGCAACCTCTTGGGCTGAGGCCACGGGCTGCAGCGCGGCCTCTGCCTCACCATCACCATGGGTGTTCAGGACCTCCAGTTCTGCGGCCGCACCCGGATACCCGAGCGTCACCTTCATCATGAACCGGTCCCGTTGGGCCTCTGGCAGCGGATAGGTCCCTTCCAGTTCGATGGGGTTCTGGGTGGCCACGACCATGAACGGGATCGCCAGGGTGTGGGTGGTCCCGTCGACGGTGACGGTGCGTTCCTCCATGGCCTCGAGCAACGCCGATTGCGTTTTTGGTCCAGCGCGGTTGATCTCGTCGCCAAGCACGATGTTGGCGAACACCGCACCGGGTTTGAACTCCCAATCGTGTGTTTCGGCGTTGTACACCGTTGTCCCCGTGATGTCGCTCGGCAACAGGTCGGGGGTGAACTGAACCCGGCGGACGGAGCAGGCAATCGATCGGGCCAGTGATTTGGCCAGCAACGTCTTGCCGACCCCCGGAACGTCTTCGATCAACACATGGCCTTCGGCCAGCATTGCGATCAGGGCCAGCCGGACGACCTCCGGTTTGCCGCGGACGACCCGCTGCATGTTGGCTTGAATGCGGTCGTAGGTGGCCGCCACGGCGTCCACTGCTGGTGCAACCTGCCCATTGGCCACAGTCATCTCTCCATTTGTCAGTGCTGCAGGCAACCCTGCCACGTTCTTTCCTTCACGGCGACGGAAGTAACCAACGACAACGGTCGTTGGTTGCCCTAGTATCACTGGTTCATCGGATCAAGCGGTCCGAGCGAACGCTTCAGGAAGGACGTTTGGAATGCGCACAACGCTTCACCAGCTGCGCCTGTTGGCGCTGATCGCGGTCGTGGCACTCGTTGCCGCTGCCTGCGGTGGCGAGACAACGGGGGACGACGAGGCCGACCCGGTGGCGGAGGCAGCCGCCACCGACGAGCCCACGGATACTGACGAACCAACAGATGCAGACGAGCCGACCGACGACGGTGCCCCCACTGACGCCGAAACCCCGGCCGACGAGGCTCCCGCCGACGACGAGCCGGCTGACACCGGGGGCGACAGCGTCCTGGTATTTGGCACCACCGAGATGCCGTCCACCATCGACCCGGCGGACGTCTATGAGAAGTTTGCATCAGACGTGTTGTTCAACACCAC
>JBBSNE010000083.1:0-9538 GCA_038232815.1 Euzebyales bacterium
GGGACATGTTGGCTCGACGGGCCACCTCAGCGAAGGTGGTCCGTTTGACACCGATCTCCATCAAGGCGGAACGGGTTGCATCAAGCACCGTGTCCACATTTGTACGTTTCATAGCCAGCTGTCAAAGTGTAGAGGCGATGCACCCTTCGTCCACGCTCATGACCCCCCCGGACCAACCGATGATCTGGCACGGTTGGGGCGATCCACGCCAACGACCTGGCCTTAGCCCCCGGGCTGAGGCGTACCTGGTATCAAAGATCGGTCCGCTGGCCAGATCCACCCCGCCAGTGGATCTGGCAGCCGTGCGCGTCGGCCAAACGCAACTGTCATCGCAAGCCCATGCCTTGATTGCCGACATTGTCGGCCCCGACGGGGTGCTGCAGGACCACCTGACCCGGGTCCAACATGCGGGCGGCAAAAGCTATCCCGACCTGCTTCGCCGCCGGCAGGGCGACGCCACGGCCGCCCCCGACGCCGTGGTGTTCCCCCAGACGCATGCCCAGGTGATGCGGGTGCTGCAATTGGCGTCGGATCAGCGTATTGCGGTCGTCCCGTTCGGCGGCGGGACCAGCGTGGTGGGCGGGGTGGAACCACAGCGGGGGCCCTTCACGGCGCTGATCAGCCTGGACCTGTCGCTGATGAATCATCTGGTGGGGCTGGATGAGGAGTCCCTTGTGGCCACCTTCGAACCTGGGATGACCGGGGCAGCTGCGGAAGTGGAGCTCCGGCGTCGCGGCTACTCCCTGGGACACTTCCCCCAGAGCTACGCCTATGCCTCAATCGGGGGATACGTGGCAACGCGATCTGCGGGGCAGGCGTCGACCGGCCACGGACGCATCGATCAGAAGCTGCTTGGAGTGCGGGTCGCCACCCCGTCGGGCGATCTCCGGCTGGGTCGTTCCCCCGCCACCGCAGCCGGGCCGGATCTACGCCAGGTCATTTTGGGGAGTGAAGGCACGTTGGGGGTCATCACCGAAGCGACGCTGGCGGTCCACCATGCCCCCGAGATCGAGGTCTATGAGGCTTACGCGGTGCCATCGTTCGAAACGGGCGCAGCCATCTTGCGTGAATTGGCCCAGGCGAATCTTGCTCCAGACGTCTGCCGTCTGTCCGACGAATCAGAAACGCAGGTCTTCGTCCAACAAAGCGAAGGACTGAAGGGATTCGCCTTCCGTAACTATCTACGGCTCCGGGGTTATGAAGCAGGCAGCCTGATGATCCTTGGTTGGGACGGCCCACGCGAGCAGGTGGGGCTACGCCGGTCAGTGGTGCGAAAAGTTCTGGCGGATCACCAGACGCTTCGACTGGGAACCCGACCGGGTGATGCCTGGGCCCATTCTCGCTTCGACGGGGCATACCTCCGGGACGATCTGATGGACCGGGGCATCTTGATCGAGACGCTCGAGACCGCCACCACGTGGTCCAACTACCGCAATCTGTACACAAACGTCCGTGCTGGCCTGGCAGAGTCGCTAGCAGATCGGGGTACGCCGGCACTGATCATGTGCCATATCTCCCACCTGTATGCGATGGGCTGTTCGTTGTACTACACCTGGATCGCCCGTCAGCATCCGGGCCACGAACTGCAGCAGTGGCGTGACGCCAAGACCGTTGCCAGCCAGGCCATCATGGACGCAGGTGGCACGATCACCCACCACCACGCGGTCGGTATCGACCATCGGCCCTACCTGCGCGCCGAGATCGGCGATGCAGGCATGGCGTTGTTGCAGGCCATGAAGGACACGACCGACCCGGTGGGCATCCTCAACCCCGGAAAGCTTCTGTGACCGGCCGACGAATCAGTTGCCGATGATCTGCAGAACCGCCGCCAGATCGAGGTCGTCGCCCTCTTTGGTATCTTCCCACCAGGTGCTTTCACACGCACGACAGGTATGGAATCGCATGATCGCATCGCTTGGTCCCAACCTGACAACCATCAGATCATCGGACGCGCAGTTCGGACAGTTCGGGGCTTGCATCATCGTAAAGGGGCACCTTGAGTTCGGGAGGACTTCAATCCTGCCCAACCATGGTGCATACCGAACGCAATCGTGTCGTAACCAGCGGTGATCATCTTTGTAGTGCCGATATGGCTAGTGAAGCCTCAGTCGGTGACCAAGCGCAACGGTTGGCGGCGACCGGCCCGATCCAGGTGTTGTAACTTCTGGCGGACCTCGGCAGGCAATTCGACCCCGATGTAGCGACTTCGACGGCGGCCGTCCTCGGTCCAGTGGGCATACCAATAGGGGCCGTGGGGACATGCCCCACACGCCTGCTTCCCACACCGGACCGTTTTTTGGCGGTAACGAACGGTCGGCATGCCGGGGATCTCGCTGATGTCAACGACAGGCTGCTCTGAGGACAACAGCAACCCGCGGGACAAGATCAGCAGTTGTCGTAGTTGCGATTCGTCCAGCCGGCGTACCTGATCGACCAACGCCCGTGCCAGCATCAATCCTCGCAGCGCAGGGGCAGCATCAGCACCACCGCGTGGGTCGTGTGATCCTCAACCGTGGTCGAGGACGCCGTTGCAGGCGGGCCCGGCATCAACTCACGAACGATCGGGGCCATCTCGTGAGACACCCCGATCGCCACCATCCTGCCTGGGTCGTCACTCGCTTGGGGCGCAGGCGCAGGTGACTGTTCGACAGGATCATAGGTCGGCAGGTTTGCCAGCAGTTCTGCGTAGCGGCTGCGACGGGGGGTCGGGTCCGGTTGTCGCTCGAGCATTCGGTCCACGCTGCCTCGCAACGACGCCACTCGTTGGACGATCTCATCTGCCGTCGGCTCGTGATAGGGGGCCACAGGATGCCGGTCGTCCACGACCGTCCATCCGCGCGGCACCCTGAAGGCGTCGGCATGGTGGGGACACAGATCGTGGGTCGCTGGGTCTTCGGGTTGCAGATCGGTCAGCCACACCTGGGCTGTGGAATACCGATACGCCAAGGTGGCCGCAGCTGGCCAACGGCATCCGGTCTTGATACACGATCGCATTCCCGACATGGCAGAACCGTACGGCGTCGCAGGCAACATTTAGTGGATTTCATGCACCGGCAAGCGTGCCGAACAGGCTTCCCTCCTCAGTTGAAGACGTCGCACCCGGTCTTGGGCCGGGGCTGGTGCTGGGTGAGGCAGAGGGTTCGGCATCTGAGACCGTCGGTGTCGGACGTGTGGGTTGGGGCTCAGCAGCGGGCGACCGGTCAGGCAGAGGCACCCCGGGCGAGGGTGTGGGGGTCGCGTCGGGGAGTTCGATGATCGAGGGCGTTTCCATTGGATCCAGTTGGCCCTCCTCCCCCGACCCGTCGACTTCTGGGAGCGGGGTCGGGGTGGCCGTCGCGGACACGGCCGGTCGGGAGGCCAACGATGGGTCCCGTTGCGCGGCAATGGCATCCCGCCCGCCTGCCAGCAGACCTTCGGCGATCCCGCTGCTGGACCACAGCGTCGTATCACCGCCAGGATCAAGGGAATGGACACCGGCCACCAGTGGCACGTCCGATCGCACTAAGGCAGCCCCGTCACCGTCGATCCCGTCGAAGGACAACATCGCCAGCCCGTTCGGGGGCACCGTCACCGCATCCCAGCCAGATGGCACCTGACCCGCCAGACTGACCTCGGCAGTGGCAACCTCCGCACCCGGGTTGAACAACGTCAACGTGGCGTCGGGTGCACGGCCGCCGGGGACGGTCCAGACCCGATCCGTGGTCGGGACCGACTCTTGTACCGCCAAGCCTTCATTCGAGCCGCCCCGTGTCGCCGATGTTCGTGTGGCCACCAGACCGATGCTGTTGACGCTGGTCAGTCGAACACCCAGGAGCGGCAGGGCGGACAGATCGTCCAGATCGACCCGGGCGGTGCCACCGGCCGGCACGTTCAACTCGGTGGTCAGCAGGGCTGCGGTACCAAGTGGGGTGGTCACCTGGATCTGCACCGCGGCGCTCCGTTGCGACGGGTTGTACACGGTGACCCATGACTGGACGTCGCTGTCGCTACGCGCGGCCGGTATGTACACCTCCTCACTGGGTCTGGACTCAGCAGGGACCAATGCCCGCCCGGTGATGGCCTCGACCCCCTCCCCCGCCGGTCCACGAACCATCTCACCCTGGGCGATCACCCGTCCGGCCTGCGCGATCACGCTGATCGCCAGGTCAGACGTTTCTGGCAGGAACTCCGCCAGATCCCTTGTGACGACCCGGCCAGCAGGAACGGTGATCTCGTCGGCGATCAGCAGGTCCACGGGCCCCTCCGGGGTGCCGAACCGCACTTGGACGACCGCGTCCTGTCCAAAAGGGTTGAACAGATAGACCGTCGAGGTGTTGCCTCGGTTGGTGTCCAAGCCGGTGAGGTACCAACGATCGGAGGGCTGCGTCTGACAATTGGCCACCCCTTCTTGACCATCGACCACTTTGCGGTACTGCGCGACCACCGGCGCCCCACGCCACTCGATGGCGATGGGATTGGTCAATTGGTCCTCAGGGATGTCGAGCACGGCAGACTGCCCCCCCTCCAACAGCCGGGGATCGTCGCTGACCGCTGCCCCGTCGACAAAGCGGGTGATGACGATCTGTGACTCCTCGGTCGCCGAAGCTGACGCGATCTCCAGCTGAACAGCGTCACCCTGCGAACCGAGCACCGGGCAGTAGGCGGTCCCTGACGTCCCCGCCTGGACTTGTTCCTGCCGCGGCTGTTTTGCCGCAAGAGGTGACGTCAGCTGGCCGGCCGCCACTGTTCCCGCTGCGACGAGCAGCGCCGTGAGCATCAGGGCGACACCACGCTTCAGGCCGCGTCTGCCGCGAGGCTGGTCGAGGGGGCTGCTCATGAACCGACCTCGCTGGGGGGTGGGGATTGTGTCGGAATTCGTGGGAACGTCGTGGTTGCGTCGGCCAACCCCACCAGGTCTTGAGGCAACGAGATCTGGGGGCGACTGGCCACCTTGGCGCCCGGTGGCCTGACGGCCATCGAGATGACCGCAAGCGCGATCAACACCTGAAGGGCGATGATCAGCCGGTGACGGAAACCGCCACCGAAGACGACCCGGAACCCGGGTTGGTCCACATCGACCGCGAACGCGTTGATGGGACCCAGTTCGATCTGATCCAGTTCGACGCCTTGCTGGCCGGGCTGGTCCGCAGCAGCCCGCCAGGCTGCGGATTCCGCTTCACTGACCACCAGCAGGCCCGCTGACTCACCGTTGGTTCCCCCGCGAAGGATTCCCGGACGTTGCAGATCCAGCGCCCCAGTCGCAAACGCGTCGGTAGGACCCGGATCACCGGTGCGAAGAAGTCGACCTGCAGCAGGTTCGGGCACCACACTGGCTCTGGGAAGCCACGTCCTGACCCGATAGGTCACTGCGGCTGTCGAAGGCAGTGGTTCCAGATCGATCTGTTGGGACAGCGCAGTCTTCAGGGCAACGTCGGGCTGACCGACCACGACGTAGCGGATGTTCAACACCCCCAGTGTCGCCGCAGATGAACTACCGACCCCATCAGCAATTCGGGTCACCGTGTCACCGATGAGATCCGTCAATCCCTGATCGCGGATCGTTCCGAACTGCGTCATCAACGGACCGTCGGGGCCGGTCACCTCCCAACGGACAACGCCATCGGCGTCGGTGTCGACCAGCAACACCCGATAGGTACCCAACCGGGCGGTGTCGATGCCGATGAAGGCGGGCACAAGTTGGGGATCACGCGTCAGTCCGCTCCACGGACCCGATGCCAGCAGCGTCATGCCGGACAACAACCCGACTGTCAACAAGATCGCTGCCACGGCCGTACCGACCTGGGCGACGCCGAAGTCTGTGGCGGTCAACATGTCGGCAGACCACCGGACCACGATGATGCACAGCACCGAGAGGGCGACCGCGCCTGGCAGCAGCAACGCACCGGGGTCAAGCCACGGCAACCCGAACCACCCAGCCGCCCAGGCAGCGGTGCCAGAAAGCACGAACATCAACATCAATGCCCCGGTTATCAGCGGACGAGACCGCAGGCCGACGAACAGGGCACCCAATCCGACGGCGGCGGGGATGAGGATCATGCCGACCTGCACTGGACCCTCAAGACCGGCGACGGATGTCGGCTGCCCCAACAGGGCACGCCAGACAGGCATCGTGCCCGCGACGGGCCCGCCGCCCCCAAGCCCAAGGATGTTGCCCGCCAGGCCACCCTCACGAATCAGGTCGAACAACCACGGTGACAGCAGCAACAGGGCACTGGCCCCGCCGACGACCAGTCGCAGCAACGGCCGAAGGTAGCCCTGCAGGATGGCCACCAAAACGCCGACGATGACGACGGCCAACGCAACCAAGCCGTCCACCGGAGCCGAACCCAGCGTCAGCAGAACTGCCAGACTGAGCAGGGCAGTGCTGCGCCACGCTGCCCCGGGGGGGGTGCTGGGTCGCGCGGTGGTGATGGTCAACGACACCACGGCGGGAAGCAGCGCGGCCACCACCGCCAACCCGTAACGGCCCTGGGCCACCGTACCCAGGACCACGGGTGACACGGCATAGATGGCCGCCCCGACGACCCGTGGCCACGGGCGATTGGTCACCAGCAGTCCCGCTCGAAGGGTGGTGACGAACGCCAAAGGAACCAGCCCGAAGACCAGCACCCGCTGGGTGAACCAAGCGCTGCCGCCGAGCACGGTGCTCAAGATCCCGAGCACCGCTTGGACGGGGGACGCAAACGAGGGGGAGGCCAAGGGCTCACCCCCCCATGGGCTCAGATAATTCTGCAAAAAGGCCGACGGCGATGCGGGCCAGGCCACGACCTCGTTGCCCACGATCGGGCCGGGGCCCAAGAACCCCCCCAGTGAGGCGACGAAGGCAACCAGCAAGGGTACCCCCAGCAGCAACAGGGGACGGTCTCGGGCAAAGCGACGAACGGGGTGATCAGCAAGCGAGTCGATCCCCGTCGTTGCGATGTCGTCGGCATCGACCAAGGCCCGGGTGTTGCCCCCCGCCACGGTCTCCAGCAGTCGGTCACCGTACTGTCGCAGTCGAGGCAGTCCGGGGGTGAACAGGGTGGCAAGGGTCGAATCGGCCTGCCGGCGGGTGGACTGCACGATACGGCGGCGACGCAGCGTCGCTGGCAACTGCCCCAGGTTGTAGGCATAGGCCCGGGCGATGGCGAACGAGTCACCAAAGCGACGCGCCAACAGCAAACCGACCATTCGGATGATGGCCAGGACCACACCCAACGGGATGACCCAGACCAGTCGGCGTGCTGAGTAGTTCTTCGCCATGGACAAAAGCGTGTTGCGTTCGACCAGGTACCGGGCTTCTGTGGAATCGATACCGGTTCGCGATCCGCCCGCGGCCAGGCCGACGTGATAACCCACCGCGTCGGTGACCACCTCCACGCGACGACCCGCCAGCCACATCCGCCAGCACAGGTCCATGTCGTCTCGAAAGACCCCGAACCGGGGGTCGAATCCACCCAACGTCGCAAAGGCCTCGCGGCGGACCAACATGCCGGCGGTGGAGACGTACAGCACATCGGCACGCCCATCGTGTTGGCCCTGGTCCAACTCGCCTTGCTGCAACTGCGATTCAGCCCGACCCAGCACGTCAGCGCTCATCCCCACCTGTTGCAGCAGGGCTTCGTCGTTCCATTCCAAAAGCTTGGGTCCGACGACCGCCAGTTGCGGATCAGACTCCATTGCGTCGACCAGCCACTGCACGGCATCGGGCATCAGTGCGATGTCGTCGTGGACCAGCAACACATAGTCGATGTCGGCGCCGATGTCAGAACGAAGTGCGGCAGCCACCGCCCGTCCGAAGCCCACATTCGTCTGCATGCCAATGACCCTGTCGGGACCCAAACGCCGGGAAAGTATGGTCCCGGCGTCATCCGTGGCACCGTTGTCCACCCCCATGACGGTCAGCTTCGGATACCGCTGCGCCTCCAGGGTCCGAAGGACCGCGGTAAGCGATTCACTCCCACTGGAGGCGACCACGACGGCAAGGACCCGCGGGGTCGATGACGACACACCGGCGTCGGTGGTGGGCGGGGCGGAGGGGGTGATGGCCATCGGGGGAAGGTTGGCAGATCCGGGGTACAGGCCCGGTCAAGCCCTCCGTAAGCCTAACGACGTAGTGGCCACTGCCCACCCAAACCGGGTGGTCAAGAGGCCAACCGTTTGAGTTTGCGGCGTTCGCGTTCGCTCAAGCCCCCCCAGATGCCGAACCGTTCCTCGTTGTCCAACGCATACTCCAGGCACTCGTCCTTGACCTCACACATGGTGCAGATGCGCTTCGCTTCACGGGTGGATCCACCCTTTTCAGGAAAAAAGGTGTCGGGCTCTGCCTGAAGACATTTGGCGCGATCTGCCCACGGTAACTGCTCGATGCCCATCATGTCGTTCGTCCCTCGCTGGTCGGTTGCATAACACAAGACCTTGCCACACACCTGTAACTACACACATGTAAGTTTGGGGGACGAGGTGTCAAACGTCAACCCTGAATACGCCCCCGTGTGGTATCAGTCGGATTTCGCGTGCCGGCGGGGGCAGTTTGCGCGGTGCGCCGCAAGTCCCGGGGCCGTACGTGCGATGTAGCCACAATGGGGACAGGTGTGACCGCTGGACTGTGCGGCCACCACCCAGGAGGGGGCTGACGGCGGCGCGGGCGGGGGCTGTGACACCGCTGACGACGTTGACCCAGGCTGGCCATCGGCGTCGAACCCGGGTGCCGGCGCCGTCCATGAGGCTGCAGACGCCAGCGCAGCCATCTGCTCGGACAACGTCGACAGCGTCGCTTGGGTCTGACTGGTCTGCGCTTTGAGGTCACCCACCTGGTGCAGCAACGCCAACTCCACGGATTCGAACTTGGTCTGAAGGTCGGCAATCCGCTCGGCGCCTTGCCGTTCCAACCGCGGGCCGAGGGCGATCAGCCGCACGGCCACATCCTCCAGACGATCCAGGCTGGTCCCCTGCACCTGCTGGAAGGCTTCGGTCAAGGAGGTTCGCAAGCTGTCCTGGGCCTCATCCATCGTGTCCACGACCGAATCACCGTGTGCACCGACACCCGTAAGGACCTCCTCGGCCCGTGACGCCAACGCATCCAGAACCGCGTCGGCATCGTTTTGCATCTTGCTGTGCAATTCGGCCAGTGCGGTCCCTGTTTGGTCAGCGGCTGAGGTGTCAGGGGCCACCACTTCGTCAAGGCGGCCGGCGATGACGTCCAACCGCTCGATCAGGTCCTCATCTGGCTGCGGTGCTGCCGACGCGGCCATCTGGGCTTGCATCTCCTCGCGCAGGTCAGCCGCCATGTCCGACAGCATCTGAGGCAGGTCTTTCTCGACCAACTCGTTGAGCCGGCCGGACAGATCGACCATCCCATCGGACAGGGCCACCAAGCTTTCCTCGACCCGCGACACCAGCCCCCGCATCTCACGTTGTTCCTGCAACTGTTGTTCGACCGCGTCGGAAAAGGCCACGTCGACCCGGGATTGGATGTCGCTCATGCCTGCCAGCCTCGCAGCGGGCGACCGATGTGTCACCAGCCTCGTCTGATCCGCTTGCGGACCCAGGTGGCGTA
>JBBSNE010000084.1:0-9489 GCA_038232815.1 Euzebyales bacterium
CGGCGTGATCTACACCGAGGCCCTGGGCCCTGCCGCCTTCATCGGGCGGGCGCGCACGGTGGCATTGCGCAACACCGGGGCGGCCATCTCACCGATGAACGCCTGGCAGATCCTTCAGGGAATCGAAACGTTGTCGCTGCGGATGGAACGACACGTCGCCAACGCCCAAGCGGTCGCGGAGTTCCTGGATGGCCACGACCAGGTCACCTGGGTGCAATATGGCGGACTGGCCGGGTCGAAATATCACGAGATGGCCCAGAAATACACTGCCGGAAGGCCCTCCGCGCTGCTCTCGTTCGGCATCGAAGGGGGTGCTGCGGCCGGGGAGAAGTTCTATGACGCACTGGAGTTGTTCACCCGCTTGGTCAACATCGGCGACACCAAGTCCCTTGCCGCACATCCGGCCTCCACCACGCATCGGCAGTTGAGCGAGGCCGAACTGGGCACCGCAGGCGTGACACCCGACATGATCCGTCTGTGCGTGGGCATCGAACACATCGACGACATCCTGGCCGATCTGGAGCAGGCGCTGAAGGCTTCGACCGCCTGATCCCGCTTTGGTCAGGGTAGAGGGATGACCAATTCCACCGACGTGCCGGTGTCGACGTCGAGCGTGGTCATTGTTCCACCCAATTCACTGGTGACCAACGTCCGCACGATCTGAAGCCCGAGGTTCGACAGCGATTCCAGGGTGACCCCGGTGGGAAGGCCCCGGCCGTTGTCAGACACGATCACCGACAGCGTTGCCGGGTGCCGGTCGAACACGACTTGCACGAAACCTCGGTCGATCGCAAAGTCGTGCTCGGTGAAGGCGTGTTCCACAGAATTTTGGACCAACTCGGTCAACACCAGTGCAAGGGGGGTGGCAATGTCGGCACCCAGTTCCCCCGGGTCTCCCTCGACGGTGAACTCGACCGGGGTATCGGGTGAGACCAACCCCTCACTCAGCATGTCGACGATGCGGGTCGCGATCTCGCTGAACAACGCCGACTGCCGCGCTTCTCTTGACAAGATCTCGTGGACCAGTGCGATGGAGGATATGCGCCGGACCGATTCGGCCAAGGCGTTCTTTCCCTCTTCAGAGGCCAGCCGACGTCCCTGAAGCCGCAGAAGCGACGCCACGGTCTGCAGGTTGTTCTTCACGCGATGGTGGATCTCGCGGATGGTTGCGTCCTTGACCCGCAGGGCCTTTTGATGGCGCCGTAGCTCGGTGACGTCCCTGACCAACACCAAGGCCCCGCTCAACCGCTCACCTTCGATCAGTGGCATGAACCGCCGCAGGACAACCGACCCGTCATGTTCGATCTCCCCCATGACCGCATAGCCTTCGTCAAGGGCTGCATCCGCATCTTGTGGCCGGGGATCCACATCGGCGATGTTGCGGTCATGAACCGCATCCAGGTGCCCCAGACGCCGGTATGCGCTGATGGCGTTGGGGGAGGCATAGGTGACCGTCCCCACCTCATCGATGCGGATGATTCCATCGCCGACGCGGGGGGACACTTCACTGTCCTCGGGCCGGTCGCCTGCCGCATAGGGGAAGTCACCGGCGGCCAGCATGGTCGCAAGCACCGACGCCGCCTGCAGGTAGGTCAACTCGAGTCGTGATGGAGAACGCGCCGTCGCGACGTTGGCCTCTCGGCTGATGACGGCGATGACCGTCCCGCCGTAGTTCACCGGAATGGCTTCCTCTCGGACCGGAACGCCCGTGGACCAGTCCGGGTCGGTGTCGCGGATCACCCGACGTTCGACAAATCCGCGTCCCACCATCGGGCGTTGATGATGTTCGAAACAATCCCCGACCAGGTCATCGACGTAGATGGTCTGGGCTGTGTAGGGGCGCATCTGCCCCACGCAGCGATAGACCGGATGACCATCGTTGGTGTCGGGCACGAACAGCAACAGGTCGGCGAACGACAGGTCCGCCATGATCTGCCATTCGGCCAACAGTCGCTGCAGGTGGGTGACCTCATGACCCTTCAGGACGCTTTTGTCCTCCAACAAATCGGTCAAGCCGCTCACGGGTGCACGCCGACCACCACGTTGCCTTCCTACAAGCTGTTGTCAGCGTCGGTGGACGCTATTGATCCAGTAGCTTACCGGCGGCAGATCCGACCTCGGGTGAGACCAGGGACTCCGGTCCGACCACCGTCAAATCGATGGGCTGATCGGCGTCGTCCAGATATGCCGCGGTCGACGGCGACAACGTGTCGGGGGAGGTGATCAACAGCGGGGCCTGCCGCATGGCGGACACCGGCGCCGATGCCAGCGCATACCCCCACGCCGTGTCCCCGTAGCCATTACCCAACAACACCGCATCAATTTGACCTGCCCCCACCGCGCTGGGCCAGAGGCGTTCGGCGACAGCCACCGCGGTGCCGGTTCGTTCATCCCCCGCCAACCGGACGGGGTCGGGCAGGGCGTTCATCGCCGTCTGACTGATTGCCGCCGTTCCGCCCAAGACCACCGTGTCGGTGATGTCAAGGGTCTCGAGGGCGGCCGCGGTCTCGGCGGACAGACGGCCTGATTCGCTCAACAACACCGGCACGCCGGCGTACGCACCGTAGGCGCCTCCAGACAACGCATCGGCCCAGGGTGCCTGGTCGTCCGGCCCAGCACGAGCAATCATTGCCGTGGTTGCACCGGAACGTTCGACCACCAATCCGGCCACCGCAGCCGCCGTGGCCACCCGTCCTCCACCACTGACCCTGACAACCTTGAAATCGCCTTGCTCCAGTTGATCGAACAGTTCGTCGCTGATGGCCTTTGATCCACCCAGGACATAGACCACGGCCTGATCAGCCAGCACCCGGTCAAGTTCCACTGCAACCCTGTCGTCAAGCTCGTCACCCGCGGTCAACAGCAGTGGACCGCCGGCGCCTGCCAACGGTCCGCCTGCCAATGCGTCGGCAAAGACGTCGTGGCGTGCAATCACCGCATGGGCCGCGGTGCGCGGTTCGAAGGTCGCCTCGCTGACCAGGACCGCCCCACCTACGGGATCTTCTGACCCTCCCAACCGTTCGATGCGGTCGACCCCCACCTGCAGGGTGGTTCGCGCCGGCTCCGCGGGTTCGGCGGTGACGTCCACCGTGTAGACCCCGTCCTGGGTGGCACCTTCGGCCCACTCGACGTCCAGGTTTGCACCGCTGCCCTGTTCGCCGAAGACCAATGTCCCCTGCGGATCAGTGACCAGCACCTCCCATTGCGCACTGTCCCACAGTTCGGCGGTGATGCGCACGGGGGCGACAAGCCTTCCCGAATCGTCGGCTTCGACGGCGGCAACCGAGGCGCTCAGATGGTCGATGGTCGGGAGTTTGAAGGCGAAGCCCCCCACCGCGGATCGCCGTCCGGGCGACTCCACCGTCCACTGATAGTCGCCAAGCGACCAGGTGTCAGCGCTGAAGTCGACGGTCATGGCCGCAGCCTCACCCTTTCCGCTGGCCTGCTGCACGACCGCGCCCTCGGGGTCAACCAACACAATGGTCCAAGTACCAGGCGGATCAAGTTCGGCAGTGATCGTCACGCCGTCGGCCAGGGGCATTCCATCGATCACCGGGGTCGCGTCCAGAACATCGGCGTGGTTGACGATCAGGTCCCCTGCCAACGCCCTGGTCTTCACCCGTATCTCGGGCAACAGCGCATAGGTACCGTCGCCGGGACACGTGGTGGCTGAGACATCGCGGTGTCCGCTGATGTTGTTCAGCGTGACGACCTCGCCCTCGCCGTAGCGGGTGGAGCCGGCACTGGTTGCCTGCCCGGTCTGCGTCGGATCGAAGTGATGCACATCGGCCTTCCAGGCAAGCACCTGGGTCAACGCCTCGACCATCACCGGTTCCGGGGTGGTGTCGGTATAGGTCCCCATCAGGGCGACACCGGTCGATCCGGTGTTGAACCCGCCGGCCTGCGCGCCGATGACAGCGCGGTCCATCCCCCCGGCGCGCCCCTCATAGATCGTGCCGAACCGATCGACCAAGAAGTTGTAGCCGATGTCGGCCCAGCCGTTGGCGTTGACGTGGTATTCCATCACCGCCCGGACGATGCCGGGGGCCTCTTTTAGGGTGTAGTCGTTCGGCCCGACGGTGTGGTGCACGAATCCCCGATCGACGTCAGGTGCGTAGTACGGACCCTCCCTCACGATGGACTCGTCGGCCGCCCACTGCTCGCGGGTGACGATCTGAGGCATGTCAGTCACCGAACCTGCCACCGACCGGGGTGTGCCGCGCCAGGCAGCCGTGAATCCAGCGGCTGCCTTTTGGGCCCACGACCGATCCAGGCCGAAGGGGTCGATCAAGTAGGCCTTCAGGCCGATCGCATCGGGTGCCGCGCTGCGTACCTGCAGACGATCCGCCGCACCGGTGTACACCGGATGGGTGCGATGACCCGGGTCGGCCTCTTGTCCCTCGCGGCTACCCGGGTCCGGGCCCTCGTCGTGCTGATGCGGCAGTTCGGTCCATTCCGACCACCCCCCGTCGCCCGCGGCCGTGCGTATCTGCACCTCTCGTTCGTCGGGTAGTTCCACCCCCACCAACGCAAAGGGATCGGTTCGGATCGGCGTGGCGACACTCCATCCCGTCGCACTGTAGGACTGCCCGTCGACGACGGCCGGCACGTCGATGGTCTGCATCTTCACGCCGATCATCGCCTGCACCGGAGTGGGGCTGACCGGCGCGAGCACGACCGCCGCCGCCAAAACCAAAACGACCAGGAGGGCAGGGAGACGTCTGCGGGTGATCGACATCACGATGTCACAGCAGGTGCGAACTACGCCTGGCGATCCGGCGGCGTGTCAAGAAAGCGTTCCAGACCTTTGAGGGGACCCACCTGGCGAATGCGCTCGAAGGCCCGCGTCTCAATCTTCTTGACCTCGGGAATTGTCATCCCCATTCGGCTGGCGACCTCACCCGGCTTCATCGGTTGCCCGTCGACCAACCCCATGCGGGCCTCCAACACCTTTCGTTCGATCTCAGGCAATCGCTTCAGCAGGCTCAGCAATTTGCTACGCAGACGCACAGCATCTTGCTCTTCGCTGTTGCGGGTGTCCCGCTTCCCACTCGATGAACGCCCGCCGCTTTTGCCACGAGAAGATCCCGTGGATCCACCCTTGGGGGCAGGATTGCGGTCGGGACCGTTGGCCTGGCTGGTGTCTGACATGGTGCTGGCCAGCCTATCGCCAGGCTGAAGAGGCGCAGTTGTCCAGCAGGCAGCGTTGCTCAGGCCGGTTGGTTCAACTGCAACTGGGCCATGATGGTGTTCACCAGGCCGGGCGGTGCGGCGTCCCGACAGCGCGTTGCAACCAGCGCTCGAAGCTTGCGCTCGAAGTCGGCCCGGTCCAGACATGGCGGACACAGACGCAGATGCTCTTCGACCACCCGGTGGACGTCCTGCGGGCATTCTCCGTCCAAAAAGGTTTCAAGACGCTCCAGCAGCGCGTCGCAGTGGTCACTCATCCGTGGTTCTCCTGATCGCTTTCACCAACGAGTGGGGGGTCAAATGGTCGTTGGATCAGCCCGTAGCGCAGGGCATGGCCGTACAACGCCTTTTGCAGCGCACTTCTTCCACGATGCAAGCGACTCATCACCGTCCCGATCGGGGTGTCCATGATCTCGGCGATCTCGGCATAGCTGAACCCCTCCACATCAGCCAGGTACACCGCCGTCCTGAACTGTTCCGGTAGGTCATCCAATGCGTCCCGCACGGCGTCCGTAGGAAGCTTTTGCATCACCTCGAACTCCGCGGAGGGTGAGGTGGCGCCGTCCAGCCGGTCGAACAGCGAGAAGTCACCCGCCCCGTCGAGATTGTCACGAACCCCGTCGGCCGACACCTCCTGCGGCCGGCGTTGGAGCTTCCGGTACCGGTTGATGTAGGTGGTCGTCAAGACGCGATACAGCCATGCCCGCAGATTTGTGCCGGGCCGGTACTGGTGAAATGAGGCATAGGCCTTGGCCATTGCGTCTTGGACCAGGTCCTCGGCGTCAGCCCGATTCCTCGTGTAGCGCATCGCCGCACCGAACAGTTGATCGACGTACGGCATGGCATCTGCGGCAAACACCCGGCGTCGCTCATCGTCGGTCAGGTCCTGGCGGACCGGGCCTTCCGAGGCCGTGTTGGGGGTTGCCATCGCCGTGCAGTCTATCCCCTACGTCGTCCGGGGTTACACACAACCCAACACTTGTAAACACTTGTCATATCACGCTATACCTTTCTTTCACTGCGCACGACAAGTAGGTGACACGTGGACAACGACGAACTTGACCAGTGGTTGGATGCCGACGAGGCCGACACCACTCAACGCAGGCCGTGGCAGCAAGACCCGCCGTCCGGACCACGTGGTCCCGGCACGTCCCAGCGCCCCCCATGGAAATGGCTCGCAGTGGCCGGTGCGGCGATCTGGGCGGTGGTGATGGGCGTGGTCTTCCTCGGCAGTGATGGCGCCGCAGAACCGGCGGACACCGTGACCCCGACGGCCCCAGGCGACCTCATGGCAGCAGTCGACACTGCGTCCTTGCCCTCCCCCACCCCGCCGCCGGTACACACAAGCGGTGAAGATCCCGAGGGCCCCGCCCGCGACGACACGACGGGAGGGGCGCAGGTGGCCACGGCTGACAGCTTGGCGCTTCCGCCTGGTATCGAGGCCGGCGCCGTGTCGGCTCTTCGCGCCCGTCTGACGGTTCCAGGAGTCACGGCGTCGTATCTGGAATGGGCCACCCCTGTCGACGCGGAACAACTTCAGGGCGGCATCTGGGTGGTGGTGCTGGAGGCCATCTGGTTGGAGGGGACGGATGGTGACCTGACGACCAGTCATCAAGGCCGCTGGGCCGTGCCCATCGCCGATGACGGACGTGCGCTGAGCACCCCATGGCCCCACCAGACCCCACCCGCGCCCATCGCGACCGCGACCCCTGTCCCGCCAGAGGGCACGGTGCGGATCAGCGAGGCCGCCCAGGCCTTGGTTGCCGCCGGCTGGACCGATGTCGACGTCACGGGAAGTGCGGTGCACCCGGTTGTCGACGGGGTGATCGTCGTGATGGTCGAGGGAATTCCGCCGCTGGCGACACAGCCGACAACCCAGATGGTGTGGCTGCGTGACACAACCGAAGGGGCCCTGGGCGTGTTGGGGTCCGACCGATGACCCCACAGCAGGCCTGGATCCGGGCCTTTGTGAAATTGTTCTTGGAGGTCGAATCGGGCCGACGACCGGCTCGGCACCTACGACCGTTGGTCCATGCCGATGTCTATCCCACCGTCAGCGCCACCCGGGACGCGCCCACCACGGACATCGTCAGGATCATGATCCAGACCCGCGGAGATGTCTGTGAGTCTGTGGTCCTGTTGGGAACGGGTCCGCGCCTGGGTGCCCTGGCGTTGTCGATTCGGCGCTACGACGGTCGTTGGCAGGTGACGGAGGTCTGCCGCCCAGAACGGGCTGAGCGCATCGCCCCCACTGCCCCCGAGGAACTGCAGTTCGTCCAACCCAGCGGTCTGCACCACCCGACCCGGACGGTGGTGCCGGAATGGCGGGTGCCGTCCGGATGGCGTGAACCCGCCCGGGCCGAGTGACCATTAGCCCGCCTTACCATTAGCGTTGTCAGTCATGACTGCTGCGGACCTGGTGCCACTGATCGCTGACCTCCTTCCGGCCGACGGCAAGCTGGTCATCGACGACCCAGCCGTTGCCGACGCGGTACGCACACATCTGCCGCGTGCGACGGTTGGTCGGAGTTCAGACCCGGGCCCGGACGCGGTGGACGGGGTATTGCTGCTTGCCGGTGAGGTCGCGGTGACCGACGGTAGCGGTCCTGTGATCATCGATGCGGCAGTACGGCGGTGCCGGCCGGGCGGGATCGTCGCCGTTGCGATGCCCTCGGCGGTCTACAATGCCGCGACCGGGCAGACCGAAGCGCCGGGCCTCAGCGCGACGCAACTGCAGCACCTGCTTGCCGAACGTGGTCTTGACGTGTTGTTGGTGGCCGCCCCGGGGGCGTCGGCCAGGCTGGCCGGCCGACCCTGGGCCAACCAGCACGACCTGGCCGCGGACCGAACGCCTGGGCTGTTGGACGCCGGACCGATCGTGCTCGCGGTGGGTCAGACCGCGCGCTCCGCAGCCGAGCGAACCCAGACCTTCTTCTCCTCCATCGCTCGCAAAATCGTGTCAGCCTCGGCGTTGTGCAGGGACGAGAATGACCGCATCCTGGTGGTCTTCGACAGCTTCAAGCAACAGTGGACCCTGCCGGGCGGGTTGATCGACGCCGACGAGAACCCGGTTGACGCGGCTGTCCGAGAAGTCTTTGAGGAAGGGGGCGTCAGGGTTCACGCCGGAGATCTGTTGGGCATCTTTGCCCACTCCTGGCCCGATCGGATCAACCTGATCTACGCAGCCACGCCCGTGACCGGCCCGGGCCAGCCCCTTTCGGAACATCCGGTGCCCATCCACGGCCATGAGATCGACGAGGTTCGCTGGGTTGACGGCGACGATGCCTTGACGTTGCTCGACGGCGATTGGCCCCGCAAGGTCACGGCCTGTCTGCAGCGCCCAGGAAAGACCTGGCGCTACTGACGGTCAGCCGGTCTTGATGGAGGCGGCCAGGTCGTGGTCGCCGCTGACGTCAACGCCGGTGAGTGGTACGCGACCCCATAGGGCCAGCCACACGTCGCCGGCGGGTCCCGCGATGGTGGCCTGCGCTGCCTCGGGATCACCGTTGACAACCGTCATGGACTGTTCCACGTCGGTCAGATGGATCGTTGCCGTGCCCTGCGGTTCATCGCCACGACGCTTGCTGGGAACCCACATGGCCAGCACCTCATCGACCCCGTCGACCGCCAGGTCGGTGTCAAAACCGTCCGCCCGACCCCGAGCGGACTGCGCGTCCCAGCGGTGAATTGCCGCTTCCAACGCCATACGGCGATGCCAGAACGAGGTCACGCGGTCCTGGGGCCGGATCGACCAGTTCCAGGCGGGGGTCACGCTTCCGACCGTCCGCAGGTTGTCCAACAACAGGTCGGTGCCGTCACGAAACCACTCCGCAAGACCGTCCTGGGGAGGATCAGGCCGGGGGCCAGGTGGTGCCTCGGTGACGCCACGAAGGATGTGGGTGCCATGGAACCGCTGGACCACCCCAAGATGGCCGACCAGGTCGGTCATGGCCCATCCGGGGCAGGACGACACCGCGACGTCCATGTCGCCATCAAGGGCGGCACCCAAGAACGTGTCTGACTCTGCCCGCACCTGGCGCAGATAGTCGATCACCGCGACAACGCCCCTATGCGCCGTGGCACTTTTTGTACTTCTGGCCGGAGCCGCAGGGACACGGTTGGTTACGACCGACCTTGTCGTCGTGACGGACCGTGCCCGCGGATGCGGCGGCAGCGGCCGCGTTCTCACGCGCCGATCCAGGCACCGTTGCGGTGGCCGTGCCGGCGTTGACGGAATAACTTGCCCCGCCCCCCTGTGCGCCGACCTCTTTGGCGGAGGAATAGTTCAGCTGTGCGTCC
>JBBSNE010000085.1:0-9368 GCA_038232815.1 Euzebyales bacterium
CCCACAGCCCGGTTGGAACAGGCGGTCGCAGATGTCGAACAACATCTGAAACGTCTGGTCGGACTGGAAACACGTTTCGGGTTGCCCACGACCCGCGATCTGGATTCGGGCGTCATGGCCGTCATCCACCGCTGGGCCGGCGGATCAGATCTTGACACCGCGTTGGGAACCAGTGATCTGACCCCGGGGGACTTCGTCCGCACCGTCAAGATGGTGGCCGATCTGGTCCGACAGATCCGCGATGCCTCGGAGGGGGACGTGGCACACTCGGCCCGCCTGGCCAACCGAGGGTTGGTCCGTGGCGTCGTGGTCTACTGACCGCCACATGAGCCACCCCTTCGGCACCCTCCACCTTGTCGTCAACACCCGATCAGGCAATGGCTCGGCCACCAAGGCCCTCCCTGAATTGCGCAGTCTGCTGGAGGCCGAGGGATTGGATCATGAGATCCACCTGACCACCGCACGGGGGCACGCCAGGGAACTGGCCGGGCATCTGGTGAATGAGGGCGTCCGATACATCGCAGCCGTGGGTGGGGACGGGACGGTGCATGAGGTCGCCAACGGTTTGGTCGACAATCACGGGAGGCTGCTGCGACCCGATGTGGTTCTTGCGGTGATCAGCGCCGGATCGGGATGTGACTTCGCCCGCACCTTCGGGTTGGACCGTCCCCTGGCCCGGCTGGTACGTCGTCACCTGTCCACCACTGACACCACCGAACTGGACCTGGGGCACATCAGCTACGTCGAGGACGGTCAGGCAAAAGAGTCATTCTTCGTCAACATCGCCGAGGTCGGCTGGGGGGCGGAGGTTGTCAAAAAGGCCGAACGGTTGCCGCGGTTCATCGGGCGGCTGCGATATCTGTTGGCGGCCTACGGCGCTATCCGTTCGGTGAACCGACAACAGACCACGATCCAACTCGAGCACACGCAGGCCACCGTTGAACTGGTGGAACTGGTTGTCGCCAACGGACAGTTTTTCGGGGGGGGCATGAAGGTCGCTCCTCGGGCTCTGCCGGCAGACGGATTGTTCAACGTCTTGGCGTTCACGGGGAACCGCAGTCAGGTGTTCACCCTGACTCCCAAGCTGTACCAGGGCGAGCACCTGCCCAATCCCCAGATCGCCGAATGGCAGTCACGCACCGTCGACCTGGCCCCCACCGACCCCATGCTGGTGGAAGCGGATGGGGAACTGCTGGGTAGGACCCCGGCGCGATTCGACGTCATCAGCAACGCCCTTGCCTTGAAGATCTAGAGCGGGTGGCGCCTCAGACCACCACACACAAGTCATCCAGATCGGTGCTGGCTGCGGTGGGCTGACGGCTGTGCCAGGCCGTGGCCAACCGGTCGACCGCCACGTCCAACGTGGCCTTCGCATGCCCGTACGGCAGTCGCAGATGATCGGCGAAGGACCCGTCGGGGGACTGGATGTTGCCAGGGGCGATCGCCACCCCATGTCGACTTGCGCGGATGGCGAACTCCTTGGCGCGGGCGCCGTCCGGCAGGGTGATCCAAAGGCACAGTCCGCCCTCGGGGGTGGTGAACCTCCATTCCGGGAATCGTTCGCGGATCAAGCCCTCCAGATGACGACCCCGCCCCGCGATCAACGCCCGGCGCTCGTCGTGATAGTCAGTACCCGCGGACAACAGTCGAACCGCCAAGAGTTGCCCAGGAACGCTGGTACCCAGATCAGACAGGGCCTTCAGACGAGCAAGTTGGCGCACGTGGGCGGCCGGTCCGCGGATCCAGCCGATCCGAAGCCCTCCCCACAACAGCTTGCTGGTCGATCCGATGTGCAGCACGTGCTGTGCCCCGGGGTAGCTGGCCAACGGGGGCGGGGGGCGTCGATCTCGCCACGTCTGGCACAGGGTGTCATCGCTGACGGTCAGCACGTCGGGATGCTCGGAGAGAGCCGCGGCCAGGTGGCGTCTGTGGCGCGCCGGCATCACCCCGCCGACCGGGTTGTGGATCGAGGGAACCAGATACAGCATCCGTGGTGCGGTGGTGGTCAGATGTTCGGTGACCGCTTCCACATCGGCCCCATGAACGCCGACGGGAACGGTGGTGATCTGCGCACCGGTGGACGTGAACGCATCGATCGCACCGGTGTGCGTCAGCGACTCGGTGATGACCCGGTCACCGGACCGAAGGTGCAGCATCGTGATCATCGCGATCGCCTGCTGGGCGCCGCTGGTGATCAGGACCTCATCCGGCACCGTCGGTAAACCCCAGCGGCTGTACAGGCCAGCGACCTGTTGGCGTAGCTGTGGCAACCCGGCAGGCACATATCCATGACCGCCGGCTGCCCGGGCCAGATCCTTGGCCATACCTGCTATGACGGTAGGAGGGAGGGGGTCAGCGTCATGGAGGGCGGCCACCCGTAGGTCCAAGAGCCGACGCGGCGGATCCAACAGGCCGTCGAAGATCTCGTTTCGCTCAAGACTTCGCATCAGGGTCGCCTCTCGGGGAGGGGCCGGTGGGGGGACCGACGCACCCGTGACATAGGTCCCGCTACCATGCCGGCGGGCCACCTTCCGGTCCTCCGCAAGGACCTCATAGGCTGATGCCACGGTCGTGCGTGACACGCGGAGTGCGGTGGCCAGCTGCCGTTCGGCGGGCAGGCGGGCACCCTCGGCCACCTCCCCCCCGCCCAGAAGCCGCGCAAGGGCCTGAGCCATCCGTAGATACATTGGCCCGGTCCCATCAGGCCAATCGTGGAGTCGATCCGCAAGCCACTGGGCACTGACCTGGAGGGTTGGCATGGTGTGCATACGCTAGTTTCAGTCCACTGATACCAGCCAATCAAGTGCCACATCGACTTTGGCCTTAAAAACGTGAAAACCGCCGGGCACGGCCCGGCGGCCAGTTTCTTACTCCAGTGCAGCTACCAGGAGGACTTGGTGATCCCGGGCAGCTCTCCGTCATGGGCCATCTCTCGAAAGTTCACACGGGACAGACCTGCAAAGCCGACGTGGCCCCGGGGTCGACCATCCAACCGGTCACGGTTACGTAGTCGCACGGCGCTACCGCTGACCTTCATGGCGTTCAACTGGTCGCGCGCAAGTAGCTTTTCTTCAAACGAGGTGTCCAGACTCTTGATGATGGCCTTCAATTCGGCGCGCTTGGGTGCCTGGCGGGCCACCATCTCAGCACGCTGTTGATTCCGGACGATTTTGCTCTTCTTTGCCACAGGGGGCTCCAAGGACTAGAGGGGGTGTAACGTTGTTGGGCAGCCTGACAGGCCGCAGACCAGCGGTCGGCCAGTGTAGGGGCTGCTCGCGGCGCTGCCATCCTGCGGCCACAAGCGTGCGGAGGGGCGGCGTTACCATGGCTATGTGAGCACCAACCCATCAAGTATCGACCGCGCCGTGCAGACCATGCAGTCCCGTGGGGTGGTGGCCCTACTCGTGGGGGCCGGCGCGGACCTGCAACACCTGACCGGTTACCGACCACACCCCTCAGAGCGAATGACCTTGCTTGTCCTACGGGACGACGGTCGCCACCAGCTGATCGTTCCGGTGCTTGAACGTCCGGCGGCAGAGGCGGCCTCGCCGACGGTACCGATCGCAAGCTTCGCCGAAGCCGAGGACCCGGCTGTCTTGGTCGGCGAGGCCCTGCGGGGGCTTGATCCCACCGCCCCGGTGGGGGTCGGGGATCAACTGTGGGCGACGTTCTTCCTGGGCATCCTGCGAGTGTGGCCGCAGGCAAAATGGGTGCCGGCGTCTGTGGTGACCAGGCACGTTCGCATGGTCAAGGATGAACAGGACATCGCCAAACTACGTCGTGCCGGTGCCGCCATCGATGCGGTTCATCGTCAGATGACCACGCTGTTGCGGCCGAACCAGACCGAACGACAGGTGGGTGAGTCGATCGATGCCGCGATGCGGGCAGCGGGTCATGACCGGTCCGACTTCGTGATCGTGGCCAGCGGGCCAAACGGCGCCTCCCCCCACCATGAACGGTCAGATCGTGTCATTGCCGACGGTGATCCCGTGGTCGTCGACATCGGGGGTCCTGTCCACGGTTGGTACAGCGACTGCACGCGCAACTATGTGGTCGGCGATGCACCGCAGGGATATCACGACGCGTTTTCCGTCCTGCAGACTGCGCAAGAGGCCGCGGTCGCCAAAGCGGGACCCGGCGTCGAGGCCAGATCCGTGGATGCGGCCGCCAGGGACATCATCACCGAAGCCGGCTACGGGGACGCCTTCATCCACCGAACCGGTCACGGGATCGGCTTGGAGGTCCACGAGGAACCGTACATCACCGCTGAGAACGATCTGGTGTTGGTGCCCGGAATGACGTTCTCGATCGAGCCCGGGATCTACTTGCAGGGCAGATTTGGCATGCGCATCGAAGACATCGTCGTGGTCACCGACGACGGAGCGGAACGATTGAACACCACCGCGACAGATGTGGTGACCATCCCGGCATGAATCCAACCTCCGGATCTGCCCAGCAGACGCCCCCGTCAGCCCCGCGCATAGCGCAAGCGAAGGGACAGGCGGGTCTAACGGCGGCGGATCGTCGGACACTTCGTCGGGCGGTGCGCGCTGGAGTTGCGACCGCCACGGCCCTGGCGCTGCTGGGCCTTATCGCCAACGTCGCGTTCGGCGGGGATGGATTGAGTGCCGGCGTTTGGGTTGCCTCGGCAGTGGTGGTGGGTCTGTTGATGGCCAGTGGGTGGCTGGTCCTGGCGCTGCTGTTGGACCTGATCGCCGGGCATGTACCGGGACAGCGGCGTGTGATCTGGACTGCGGTGTTGTTCGCGGTGGCCTTTGTCTCCCCCGTTCTACCCGCGGCGATGTTGCAGGTGGCGGCCCGCCAATGACCGCCACGTGCCAGACCTGCGGGTCACGCTTTGATGTTGCTGACAAGACCAAGCGCGACTACCCCGGTTGGACACCCAAGCAGTGCCGGGCCTGCTGGAAGGGAGTGGCCGATGATGCTGCAACCTCCCGGCACGTCGGTCGACCACGCAAGACACCGATGCAGGGTCAAAGGGTCGAGGACAACCTGACCACTGAGGAGGTGTTGTCAACGTACAGCGGTGGACCAAGCGATGGAGTGTTCACCGATGGCAGCGCCAACCCCAATCCCGGGCCCGGGGGCTGGGGGGCGGTCTATGTCGTGCGGTCAGAGATCGTTGATCAGCGCCACGGGCAGGCCCCCGACACCACCAACAACCGGATGGAACTTTCCGCCCTGGCAGCCGGTGTCGAGTTGGTCCCGATCGGGGTGCCCACCACGATCTACACCGATTCGCGCCTGGCGGTCGACACGCTGACCACGTGGGCGGCCGGTTGGCAGGCGAAGGGGTGGACCCGCAAAGGCGGTCCGATCAAAAACCTGGATCTGATCAAGCCGCTGTTCGCAACCGTGCAGTCCCGGCCGGAACTGACCATCGAATGGATAGCCGCCCATTCGGGAAACCGCTGGAACGAGTACGCAGACTCGTTGTCCACCGCCTATCTACGTGACCGTGTCTGACACGATCACCAACTGATCGATCACACCGAATCGCCAAGCCTCCGACACGAATCGTAGGCAACCGCGTACGCTGGCCCCATGGCAGGCCGGATCTCAGGCGCCTTTGCGGGGGACGAACCGTTTTTGTTGGTGGGCGGCACCGTCCTGACCCTGGATGACTCCGCCCCCCGGGCACGGGCGGTCCTGATCAAAAGGCGACGGATCGCATGGGTGGGGGACGATCCTGCTCAGGTCGCGGCGGAACACTGTCGTGTGATCGACGTCACCGGGGCCACCGTCATGCCTGCCTTCGTCAACGCCCATACCCATCTGACCAGGTTGGGCTTGTTGTTGAGCGCACTGGATCTGGGAGTGGCGGGATCGGTCGAGGACTGTCTGGCGGCCCTTCGGGCCACCGTTGGCGTCACGCCCGAACCGATCATCTGGGGGGTGGGGTGGGATGAGACACGGTGGCCCGAGCGTCGTCCCCCTACGGCTGATGAGCTGACCCAGGCCACATCAGGTAGGCCTGTGATGCTGTCCCGCTCCGACGGGCACTGTGTCGTTGTCGACCGGACCTCGGTGGCAGCCCTCCCGTTGGCCCGGGCCCGGGGGGTCGATCGGGGAAGCGACGGGAGACCCACCGGTCTGTTGCGGCAGGAGGCGGCCCAGGTGGCCCAGTCATGGTTTTCAGCCCAACTCGCCGGCCCGACGATTGAAAATGCGCGTCGGTTGGCAGCGCGCGAACTGGCTGCCGCCGGGGTCGCCTCGGCGCATGAGATGGGCGGCCCACACCGCATGGGCCCAGCAGACTTCGACGCTTGGATCGAGGGGGAGTGGCCGATCGAGGTAATCGGGTACTGGGGTGACATGGACTTGGAGTTCGTGGAGAGCCGAGGCCTTCGACGCGTGGGGGGGTCACTGCTGTTGGATGGCACGATCGGGAGCCACAGTGCGGCCTTGGCGACGTCCTATGCGGACAGGGCCGGATCGGGTCAGCTGTATCTGGACACCACCGAACTGCGTGAGTTTGCCATTCAAGCCACGCGCAAGGGGATCCAGATCGCCCTGCATGCGACCGGCGATCGGGCCGTGGAACAGGCCATCAAGGTTTTCGAAGGCATGGCAACGGTCGTAGGGCCCGAGCAGGTTCTGCGCAGCCGCCCGCGCCTCGAATACGCCGCCCTGATGGAGGAAGATGCGGTGCATCGCCTGGCAAGCCTTGGGGTTGTGGTCACCGCACAACCCACCAACGAACAACAACTTGGTATGTCCGGCGGAGCCTACGATCAACGTCTTGGGGCTGACCGCGCACGGACCGCCAACCCATTGGGGGCCCTGTCTCGCGCCGGGGTCCGTTTGGCGTTCGGGTGCGACGACGGTGGTTCGCTGCTGCCCTGGAGTGCCATCGAAGCGGCCACCCACGATCATCATGAGGCCGGGAGCATGGATCGTATGGCCGCTCTGAAGGCCGCGACGATCGGCGGCAGGGCAGCGGCGCGACAGCCCACCGTAGGAGCGATACGGACTGGCCACCGAGCAGACCTTGCGGTGTTCGAGGGGGGACCGGAGGCGCCCGGTCGATGTGTCATGACGACCGTTGCCGGCACGATCGTCCACGGCGCCAATTTGTTGGTACGCGCATGAGTCCGCGGCAAACGCCATGAGCAGCGTTGACAGCCGTACGGAGGCCGTCGTCGCGGTGGTCCTCGGCAGCAGTGCCGCGGAAGCTGCCACCGTTGTCGAGGTCCTGCTTCAGGCGGACCTGCTGGGTCATGGCACCGCGACCGTCGCAGCCGCCGCGGCCAGTCGGTGGGGCGTCGAGCTGGCCGACGCCCTGAGCGCCATCGCGGCCGGGAAGGCGTTGGGTGCCACCTTCTCCGACTACGAGTTACGCGTCGCCGAACAAGAGGGCGGGATGGACCTGCAGGATGCTCTAGAGCAGTTGGATGATGTTGCCGCTTCAGTAATCTCTACACAAAGTAAGCTTTACGAGGCAGGGCTGCCGCCACTCGCGGTCGTCACGGCGTCGCCATATCACGTCCCGATTCCGCACGTGATCGACGGTGGACACGACGGTGGAAAGTGACGCCCGCCCTTGGGATTTTTTCGGTCGCGTTTGTGCAGGTCAGGTCGCCGGGAGCAGTAAACCCCCTGGTCACAGCCGCAGAGGTCGGCCGTACTACCAGTTGACGTGCGGCGGATCAGCTTCTACTGTGAGCGCATAGTGCCAAGTCGATGTGTTTCACAGGTTGATCGGAATTGGCGCAGGTTTACGTAACGGAGTATCTCACAGGAACCCTCCGTGGAC
This sequence comes from Euzebyales bacterium, assembly GCA_038232815.1. Lineage (GTDB taxonomy): Bacteria > Actinomycetota > Nitriliruptoria > Euzebyales > Euzebyaceae > Euzebya. Next base: position 7,778 of record JBBSNE010000085.1, read on the forward strand.
TGTCCGATGGGACGAAAGGTCACCTTGTTCACCTTGTGTAATCAATGTGTATGTGCAACGTATCGAGGTAGGCACATGCGGGGTCAGCGAGCATAGTAGAGAACGTAATTCGCCCGTCGTCACGAGCGGATTGTCGGTACCAACCGTCAGCTGGCAACGTCATACCGGCCCCGTGGGCAATCCCCCGCGGGGCCGGTCCTTTTTTTCTTGCGGTTGCGTGGTCGAGCGGCTACACATGCGCCCGCGAAGCGCCCCGACGATAGTAATCGTAGGTGGCACCCGGACGTCATGAAGGATGGAACTTGTCAGACTCCAATGCTCAGGTCAATAGCGTCGAAGACCACCCAGAAAACGTCTTGGACGGGCACCTCGACAAGGATGTGGAGGTGAAGTTGACCGACGACACGCTTGATGATGATGACGACCTTGAGGCCGACGACCTGTTTGAAGAGGTCATCAGTGACGACGACGATGCGGACGACGACGGCCTGACGACTGTTCTTGCTGATGACCTCGACAGCGTGGAGGACGACGACGCCGATGACGGCGATGAGCTTGTCGACGATGACGAAGTGGACAAAGACGAGAACTCGGTCAGCGGTGACGACGAGGACGACGACGACCTCGACGACGAACTCGACGAGTTGCTCGAAGAGGATGAAGAAGTCCAGCCATTGGACGAGGACGACGGGAAGAAGGCACCAAAGCCTCGGCGGAAGGTCGAACTGATCAGTGACGACGAGTTCACCTGCCGATCCTGTTTTTTGGTGAAAAAGCCCTCCCAACTTGCTGATCGCGACGCAATGCTCTGCTTCGACTGCGTGTGATCCTCGGGTGCCCTCGCTTGAGACCCTGATGGGGCGGGGGTCGATGACCCTCGTGCGCAGAGTGTTCCTGGCAATCCTGAGCGGTGCGTTGCTGTACGCCGGGCATCCCCCCCTGGCGATCGGGTTTGCCGGCTATGTGGCGCTGATACCGCTTATCGCCCTGATACGCGATGTCGGCTCCGGTTCGACACGTGCGGCTTTCGGCTATGGGTACCTGGGCGGTTTGGTCGCATTCGCCCCATTGATGTACTGGCTCATTCCGTTCGGCTACGCGGCTTTTGGTGGACTGACGCTTGTTCAGGCGGTCTACGTAGGGGTGTTTGCGGCCGTGACCGCGTGGTATGGCGAGCGTCGGGGCCGAGCCGTGTTCACCGTTGCTGCCTGGGTCGCGTTGGAAGCATTCCGGGGGGTCTGGCCGTTAGGCGGATTTGGTTGGGGGGCGTTGGCCTACACCCAGGCCGATGGGGGACTGGTGCTGGGCGTGGCACGGACGCTCGGAACGGCGGGGATCAGTCTGGTGTTGGCGACGGTTGCCGTTGCGCTTGAGGAGGCAATCCGTTCTGGCCTGCACAGTTGGACTGCCGCACGTGACAGTGATAATCCAGCCGACACCGTCTTCAAGACGATCCAACGTCCGATTCTGACCGTGCTGGCAGTGCTCTCCCTTGCCGTTCTGATTGGCGGTGAGGCGCCGGCGGAGAGCGGACGGACGACCTCGTTCGGGATCGTCCAGGGGGGCGATACGCGCGCAACCGCTGCGGCGG
>JBBSNE010000086.1:0-9282 GCA_038232815.1 Euzebyales bacterium
ACCGTGATCAACTCAAGCTCACCGTTGCGACTGGACGAACCGATGCTGGAGGGGATCTTGCAGTACTCCTCCCGCAACCAGGTGGTGATCCTGACCCCGTTCACGCTGGCAGGCGCGATGGCCCCGGTCACCCTTGCCGGGGCGCTGGCGCAACAAAACGCCGAGGCCCTGGCCGGGATCGCCTTCACCCAACTGGTTCGTCCGGGCGCGCCGGTCGTGTATGGCGGGTTCACCTCAAATGTGGACATGCGCTCTGGCGCCCCTGCCTTCGGCACACCCGAGTTCATGAAGGCCGCACTGGTCGGGGGCCAGTTGGCCCGCCGTGCCGGGGTTCCCTACCGGTCCTCAAACGTCAACGCCGCCAACGCCGTGGACGCCCAAGCCGGCTATGAGAGCACCTTCAGCCTGTGGGGTGCGATCATGGGGGGCGCAAACCTGATCTATCACGGCGCCGGCTGGTTGGAAGGCGGTCTGCGGGCCTCGTTTGAGAAGATGGTGCTGGACGCCGACCTGCTGCAGATGGTCGCAGCCTTCCTGGATCCGCTGGTCGTCGACGATGCAAACCTGGCGGTGGAGGCCATCGCCGAGGTCGGACCGGGCGGGCACTTCTTTGGCGTCCAACACACCCAGGACCGCTTCCGGGATGCGTTCTTCCAGCCGCTGGTCAGTGATTGGCGCAACTATGAGGCCTGGGAGGAGGCAGGCAGCCCGACGGCGCTGGACCATTCCACCCGGTTGGTGGAGGAGTTGCTGGCCACCCACCAGCCGCCGACCGTCGACCCAGCCGTCGTCGCCGAGCTTGACGAGTTCGTTGCCCGGCGGGTGGCCGAGGGTGGCGTGGCCACCGACTTCTAAGAAGGGCACAACGCTATGAGGTCCAGTCGGTGAAGCGCAGCGCACAGGTTGTCGTGATCGGCGGTGGCGTGGTGGGGGCCAGCGTCCTGTACCACCTGACCACGGTCGGCATCACCGATGCCGTCCTGCTGGAACGCAGTGAGCTGACATCGGGATCGACCTGGCATGCCGCCGGCGGCATGCACACCTTGAACGGCGATCCCAACGTTGCCTCCCTGCAGCGCTACACCGTGCAGTTGTACGAGGAGATCCAACGGATCTCGGGGATCGACTGCGGTATCCACCTGACCGGCGGGCTGATGCTGGCCGACACCGAGGAGCGGATGGACTGGCTGCGCATGGCCCACGCGCGCGGCCGCTACACCGGCATCGATACGGAACTGATGGGGGTTGCCGAGGCCAAGGCGATGATGCCGCTGATGGACGAGCGGTACTTCGTCGGGGCGCTGTTTGATCCGATGGAGGGGCATGTGGACCCCTCGGGGGTCACCCACGCCTACGCCAAGTCCGCCCAGATCGCCGGTGCCGAGGTGATCCAGCACACCCGTGTAAAGGCAATCCGTCAGCGCCCCGACGGGCTATGGGACCTTGATTGCGGTGAGGCCGGCACCATCACCACCGAACACGTCATCAACGCCGCGGGGCTGTGGGCCCGAGAGGTCGGGCGCATGTGTGGCCTGGAGCTGCCGGTCCTTGCGATGGAGCACATGTACATCCTGACCGACGCCGTCGAATCGCTGGCGGACCTGGACACCTCACGGCCCGGGGGTGGCCTGCACACCATGGATTTCGCCGGCGAGATCTACATGCGCAAAGAGGGTGCGGGGCTGCTGCTTGGCACCTATGAGCCGCAGGGGGTGCCGTGGTCGCCACACACCACCCCGTGGGATTTCGGCCACCAGTTGTTGCCCCCCGACCTGGAGCGGATCGCCGACAATTTGGCCGTCGCCTTCGACCACTTCCCGATCTTCGGGGAGGTCGGTATCCGCAAGACCATCAACGGACCGTTCACCTTTGCCCCCGACGGCAATCCGTTGGTCGGACCGGTCCGGGGCCAACGTGGGCTGTGGGTTGCGTGCGGCGTCATGGCGGGACTCAGCCAGGGGGGCGGCGTGGGGTTGGCGTTGGCCAACTGGATCGCCGAGGGCGACCCGGGGTTTGACGTGTGGGGGATGGATGTCGCCCGTTTCGGGGATTTTGCGACCCCGGCCTACACCGACGCAAAGGTGCGGGAGAACTACGGGCGGCGGTTCCAGATCGCCTACCCCAACGAAGAATTGGAGGCCGCCCGACCGCTGTTGACCTCACCGCTCTATGACCGGCTGGATGCCGCCAAAGCCGTCTGGGGCGCCGCGTACGGTTTGGAACATGCGTTGTGGTTCGCCGAACCGGATCAATTCGACAGCGACTCGCCGCGGATCGAGACCCCGACCCTGCGGCGGTCAAATGCCTGGGACGCCGTCGCCGCCGAGTGCCTGGCGGTCAGGGGCGGCGTCGGGCTGATCGAGACGACCAACTACGCCAAGTACGCCTTCGACGGCCCGGATGCACGTGCGTTCTTGGACGGACTGCTGACCAACGTCATCCCGGCACCGGGTCGCATCGCCCTGTCGCCGATGTTGAACACCCACGGTCGGCTGGTCGGGGACTTCACCGTCGCCACCCTGCCCGATCCTGACACAGCGACCGGGGAACGGTTCATGGTCTTCGGGTCAGGGGTGGCCGAGCGGTACCACCAGCGTTGGTTCGACGCGCATCTGCCGGATGACGGCCGCGTGACCTACCGTGCCCTGGGTCCCAACCTGTGCGGGCTGTCGATTGCCGGGCCCGCCGCCCGTGACGTTCTGGGGGCGGTCGCCCGTGCCGACCTGTCAAACGACGCGTTTGCCTTCCGCGACATCCGGCGAATCGATGTCGGCATGGTGCCGGCCTTGGTGGGTCGGATCTCGTTCACCGGAGACCTGGGCTATGAGTTGTGGGTCGAGCCAAGCTACCTGCGGACGCTGTTCGACCTGCTGTTCAAAGCCGGTGAGCCCTATGGCCTGCGGCTGTTCGGTGCCCGGGCGCTGAACGCCCTGCGGCTGGAGAAGTCCTACGGCTCGTGGGCCACGGAGTACCGGCCGATCTATGACCCCTATGAGGCGGGGCTGGGCTTCTTCGTCAAGCCCGACAAGGGCGAGTTCCTGGGACGTGCTGCCGCCGCTCGCATCCGTGACGAGGGGGCAGCCCGGCGGCTGACGGCCTTCGTTGTCGAGGCCGATGATGCCGACGTGATCGGCGACGAGCCGATCTGGCACGACGGCGCGGTCGTGGGGTGGGTGACCTCGGGTGGCTACGCCCACGCGGCCAAGGCGTCGGTGGCGCTGGGATACGTCCCGGCTGCGCTGGCCTCCGCCGAAGAGGGATTCCAGGTCGAGGTCGTGGGGGTCCGCCGGCAAGCCACCCGGCTGCAGGAGTGCCTGTTCGACCCAGCCGGAGCTCGGATGCGTGGCTGAGCGCGGTCGCGTGTCGACCGGCCGATGCCTGTGCGGCGGCGTGGCCTACACCGTCACCGGTCCGCTTCGTGACGTCTGGAACTGCCACTGCGACCGCTGCCGCCGCACCACCGGACACCACATGGCGGCCACCCAGGCAGCGACCGCCGACCTCCACCTGGACGCTCAAGAGACCTTGACGTGGTATGTGCCAGAGGACGAACCCGTGGTGGCCTACGGCTTTTGCCGTCGGTGCGGTGGTTCGGTCTTCTGGCGCGTTGACGGCACCGACCGGATCTCAATCTGCGCAGGGACCCTGGATCCGCCGACCGGCCTGTCGACTGCCGGTGAACTGTTCACCGCGAGGGCCGGCGACTACCGTCGGCCGACGCCTCAGTTCCGCTCGTTTGAGAAGGCGTACGACCCTGATCCCTGACTGACCGCCCGGATCAAAGAAGGGCGCAGCGCGGCCGGGGCGACGATCTCATGGACCGACCCGACGTCCTTGGCGCGCTCCACGCTGTGGACAGCGTCGAACTCTGCTGCCACCTCGCCCAGCTTCTCGTTCCGTACCGACTCGCGTTCCGTCGCCAGGGCCGACCGCAGCCTGACTCGTTGGTCGCCAGGGGCGGTTGCTATCGTCTCGCGCAGTTCGACGATCCGGGGGTCGGCGTCGGTGCGGGCATCAACCTCACGGGTGAACACCACGGCCGCCGCCGGGGCACCGCCGATCACCGACGCGCGCGCCCCCTCCACTGCCAGCACCTGCATCCGGTCGTTCAGGCGTCCGCTGAAGACCACGAACGCCCCGCCGTGATAGCGGGACACCACGCACAACACGATCGATCCTTCGAAGTTGACGATCGCACGACCGATCTCGGCCCCGTACTCAAGTTGCAGGCGGCGCAAGGACTCCGGTGATCCGTCGAAGCCGGACAGGTTGGCCAGCACCACGACCGGACGGTTGCCACTGGCCGCGTTGATGGCCCGGGCCACCTTCTTTGATGACAACGGAAACAACGTGCCCGCTGACCATTGCGCGGGACCGTCGGCCGGCAGCAAGCCTGAGCGTGACAACGGCCGGGACTCGACCCCGATCAGGCTGACCGGCTGCCCGCCAAGGTGGGCATCGAAGATCACCGCTCCTTCTGCCTCGGCCATCTCGATCCAACGTTCCAACGGGTCGCGGTCCGAATCGATGACCGCATGCATGACCGACCGGATGTCGAAGGGTTTCTTGCGGTCTGGGTTGGTGGCGGTCGCAAAGATCTCACCGACCGTATCGAACGACGTGCCCGCACCCGAGTGCGGTTCATCGCTGATGTCACGCTCGGCCGGATCCGTCGTCGCAAACGCCCGTGGGCTCTCCTCACCGGCGGCCACGTAGGCGTGGTCGTAGTGGGCGAACAGGATCTGGACCGCCCCGGCCATGTCCGGCGCCCAGTACTGGGCCTGACCGTTGGGGCCCATGATTTGCTCATAGCCACCGATGCCGATGTTGGTCTCAGCCGACACCCCGCCGGAGAAGTCGATGGCCTGCTTCCCGGTCAACACCATGGCCGCATCGGGGGTCATCACCAGGATGCCCTTGGTGTGCATCAACATGGTGGCCTCGGCGTTCCAGTACGGCTGGGCCCCGACGTTGATGCCGGCCACGATGATGTTGATCTCGCCGCCTACCTGGGTGAACTCCACGATGCGCCGCAGCACCGCGGCCACCCAATCCAAGTTCTCCGATCCCGAGTCCATGGCGATCCGTGCCCCCGCCGACAGGGCGAACCATTCGATGGGCAACCCCCGGTCCTGCGCCAGATCGATGGCGGCCAACAGACGGCGGCACTCCCCCTCGGTGATCGATCCCATCGACTTGGTCGGATCCCCGAACAACGCAACCCGTGTCATCCCCTCCGGATGTTTGTCCGTCGGGGTGGACACCAAGCCGACGATGACGCCGGCGGTGTTCTGGCCGTAGGGGCGGTCGACGGGCGCCAGCAGCCCATCATCGTCCAGATCCAGTTCGGTGAAGTCGCCAACGGTCCCAGAATCGGTCGTGGTCAAAAGCGGGATCAACTCGTAGGGATAGACGCTGCCGCGACGCCGGCACTGCCGAACCTTCTGGGTATAGGCGTCCAGCGGTTGCATCGGCGCGGTCGGCGGCGGCGTCACCTCCATGGTCAGCCCGCGCCCGGTCTGGAACCCCATTCGGAAGACGACATCGGTGGTCACCTGAGTCGCCGGGTCAAGAACACGCCCTTGGACCAGCACCTGCTCGATGCCCAGACCGCTGGTCAGCGGGGCCAGACGGCGCGCGACCTCCTGCACCTCGGCGGCGGAGATCGCAATCACGGGCCAGACGAACAACATCACCCGGTTCCACTCCAGGCGTTCGCGGGTCGGATTGTCGACCCGGGCCAGCCGGATCCCCTCAAGGCACGCCACCAGCACCCGCTCGAGTTCCGGCAGGGCGATCAGCGCCCCGTCGGCGTCGCGGACGGGGGTGGCATCGCGCACCTCGGCCACGGCGATCAAGCGGTGGTCCTGCGGCTGGTTCTTGGCCACACAGTCATACACGTGGGTGTCCCCGATGCTCGAAAGCCGGGTGACGTCGAAGTTGCCGAGTCGCCACAACTGCAACCGTCGACCCACCATCGGGTTGATGCCACGAAAAACCGTGTCCTCGACGAAGACGTCGTTGTCATCGCGGATCCATGACAGGTTCAGCGCCTTCACCGAACCCTCGTCGTCCGTCCCGCCGGTTGCCGCGATCACCGCAAACCGTCGCACGTGATCGCTGATGTCGATGTCAGCAAACAATCCTTCGACCGTCGCGTCCAAGTCGTCCTCGGTCAGCTCTTCTGGCACCCTGACATACAGATCCACCACGGTGCGTCGATCCTGGGCAGAAAAGCGTGGCTCAAGAGCCCGCAGCGTCGACTGCAGACCGTCCAGGTCACACTGCACTGCGATCACGGTGACGTCGCGGTCACGGTGGAAGTACTGGGCGGTGACCCCCGGTATCGGGTCGGAGATCCGACGCACGTCGGTCAGTTGCCGGATCTTGTAGTACCGCTGGGTCAGCACCTCGGTCAGGGCCGCAGATACATCCGCGGACACACCGAAGCCGTCGGTTGCGGTGATCAATGGCATCAGCGGGATTGATATGCCAACCAGCCGATCCACCAGGTCGCCATCTGTCGGGTCTGCCATCAGGTCGAACAGGGCTGTCAGCGCCTCGGCGTGGACATGGACTCGTGCCGCGTCCAACAGTGGCTGGTCGATACAGCGGTGGCGGACGCTACGGGCCAGGTTGCCGATCACCGGGTACGCCGCCTGGGTGGCGACGACCAGGCGGTCCAACGTGTCACCCACCTCGTGCAACTCGTCCTCGGGGCCGCAACGCTCCAGACGACGTTCCAGCAATGACTGGATGAACGGCAGTTGTTCAGCCCGCCGCTGTGCCGCCAGATGGATCCGGTGGACGGCTGCCTCAAGCGCGGGGGTACGGTCCAGTTCGGTGATGCCGTAATGGGCCAGCGCGTCGTGCAGTCGCGTGCGAAACCAGTCCGGCAAGCCTTCGTGGTCGGCGTCGAGGGTCCGAAGATAGGCGTTGAAATGGGCCTGGGGACTCCGGGCCCCAAGTCCTTCGTCTGGTCCCTCGACCCGCCGTTCACGGGTCAGTCCGCAGAGGTCAGCGAACATCCGCAGCAGGGTGAGTTCGCGCCTTGTGATCGCAGTGTCCTCAGATGCGGAGTCGTGCTGCCCACGCAGAAGGCCACCGTCGATGTCGGTGACGTCGAAGCCTAGAAACATGGACTGCAACAGATCCAGCCGATGCAATGTCGCATCCTCGGTCCCGAACTGATCGACCGTGATACGCAGTCGGGGTCTGTCGTTGTCGTTGCCGTTGCCAGCGTCGTCCGCCCTGATCGCCATGATCGGTCCGCCGGCATCGATCTGGGTGTTCGGGGTGACAAAGACCGCTTCGACGATCCCGTCAGCCGGTGCGGTCACAACCGTCTCCATCTTCATGGCCTCGACCACCGCGATGCGCTGACCGGCGGTGACCACATCACCCGCGGAGACCTCGACACTGACGACCAACGACACCGCCGGGGCCCGGACCAACCCGCCGTCGTCACGGCTGAACCGATGGCTGATACCGTCGACTTCGACCAGATGGTCGCCCCGGTGGGACTGCGACACCACCCGGTGACTGTGCTCGCCGACGGTCAGGCGAGCTCGGGGGCCGTCCAGACGGTCCACCAGGGCATCGACTGTTGTGCCGTCCCAGGTCACCCGGTACCAACCGTCCATGTCGGCGGTCCCGACCTGGATCTGGTAGTCATCCTGCCCCCAGCGCAGTTCGATGGTGTGTCCGACGTCGTCATCTGTGTCCGGACGCCCGCGGGCGGCGGTGCTCAGAAAGCGCGCGCGGTCCAGCGCGCTCTCGGCGTCGTGCACGTCGATGGCAGCCATGACCAGTGCAATTTCTGCCAGTGCATCGCGCTGGTGGTCACCGGCAGCCGTCAGTCGATCCAACCAACCGGTGTCCAGCCGGCCGTCGACGACCTCGGGACGGTCGATCAGATCCAACAGGAACGACTTGTTGGTGGTACCGCCCTTGACCAGCACCGTGGTCTGCTGCAATGCCCGTCGCAGCCGCCGACGGGCCTGATCACGATCAGCCCCCCAGCCAATGATCTTGGCGATCATCGAATCGTATTCGGGGGCGATCTGGTCCCCGGCGGCCACGCCGGTGTCGATGCGGATACCAGGGCCGGTGGGAAGAATCAGCGTCTGGATCCGGCCGGGTGAGGGCGCGAACCCCGCCTGTGGATCCTCCGCGTTCAAACGGGCCTCGAAGGCGTGGCCCAGCGGGGGCGGCACCGGGCCCTCCAGGGCAACGCCCATGGCCACTGACAGTTGCAGTTGGACCAGGTCAAGACCGGTGGTCATCTCAGTTACGGGGTGTTCGACCTGCAGGCGGGTGTTGACCTCCAAGAATGCCAGCAGGTCCTCGGCGGGTTGGAACAAGAACTCCACGGTGCCGACGTTTTCGTAGCCCGCCGTCTTGGCCAGACGGATCGCCGCGTCACGCAACCGTTGTTCCTGATCGGGGGACAACGCGGTCGAGGAGGATTCCTCGATCACCTTTTGGTTCTTGCGTTGGATGGAGCAGTCCCGGACGCCCGGCGCCCAGACGGTGCCGTGGGCGTCGGCGATGATCTGGACCTCGACGTGACGGGCATCGGTCAGGACGCGTTCCAAGAAGACGGTCGGATCACCGAAGGACTTCTCTCCCTCAGAGCGGGCGCTGGTGAACGCGCCGGCCAGGTCGTCTGCCTTGTCGACCCGTCGGATCCCCCGTCCGCCCCCTCCCGCGGCCGCCTTGACCATCAGGGGGTATCCGATGTGTTCCGCGGCCGCTGTTGCCGCCTCCACTGTGTCGACCGGGCCCCCACTCCACGGCGCCATCGGCACGTCGGCATCCTCGGCCAGACGCTTGGCTTCGATCTTGTCCCCCAGGCGGCGCATCACCTCGGCGCCGGGACCGATGAAGGTCAGGCCCATCTGTTCGCAGCGTTCGGCGAACTCGGGGCGTTCGGCCACGAATCCCCAGCCGACCCAGACCGCCTCTGCCCGGGCGGCCCGCAGTGCCGCTTCCAAGACGACCAGGTCCAGGTAGGGGGTCCCAGTGATCGGTACGGGAAGATCTTCGAAACACACCGCTTCGTCGGCTTCGCGCACGAACATCGCCCGTGCTTCGGCGCGTGTGTGCAGGGCAATGGTGACCAGGTCACCCCCCAAAAACTCACGGGCGGCGTGAATCAGGCGCATGGCTGCCTCACCACGGTTGACGATTGCGATGCGCTGGAACTGGCTCACCGCATGAGTCTATGTTCAGGCGGCCCGGTCAGGGGCGTGATGCAGGGGGGTTCACTTCACGGCGCCG
>JBBSNE010000087.1:0-9259 GCA_038232815.1 Euzebyales bacterium
ACTCGTCCCGGTCCGCGTATGCCGATGCCGATGTCTGCCCGTCGACGCAAGCCGGGAAGTGACAATGGACAACGCATATCCTGGGCTGTCCTCCTCCCCTGCTACCAGGCCAATGTCGTGCCACATCTGCTGATTCGCATCATGGCAGCCATCATCCGCGTCTTGACGTGGCCGTTTGTGCGTTGGGAGTTCCGCGGCGGCGCCTGTTTGGGTGAACGAGATGGATGGATCTTCAGCTCCAATCACCGCACCGTTTTCGACTTTGCCCACACGGTCGTCGCGCTAGAGCACTACGGCAAGGACGCACGCATCCTGATCGCCAGTGAGTTCTGGAACAACCCCGCGTACGTTCCGCCGCTGAAGGCCGTCAAGGCCATTCCTGTGTATCGCAAGACCGACCCGCGGGGATCGTTCCAGGATGCGATCGCCGCGCTGCAAGACGGCGACAGCATCTGCATCACCCCTGAGGGCGTCCTGCACTGGGATCCCGACCATCCCCTGGAGTTGGCACGGTTCAAGTCCGGCGTGTCCCGTATGGCCGTCGGGGCCGACGCACCGGTCATGCCGCTCGCCCTGATCGGCGCTGAACGAATCTGGCCGAAGGGCACGAAGTTTCCACGGCTCAATCCGTTTCGCCGCACCACCGTCATGTGTTACCTCGCCGATCGACCCCTCTGGCTGTCGGGTGACGATCACCGCGCCAACGCGGACAAGGTCAAAGAAGTGCAGGAAACGTTGTTGCGCCAAGCCACTGTCGAACTGCAGCGCATCGACTCCAGATATATGTCTGAGATCACACCCTGAGCTCACAACCCTGGCGTGGGCGTACCGTCGACACGCAGTAGACTGTCTGGATGCCGCAAGCCGGGCCAGCCACCTCCTTCCCCCCCGCCGATCCGGCCCGGCGGGGCGTGCGGCGGTCATCCTCGGATACTTCGTCGGCAGCCGCGGGCAAGTCAACCCTCAAGACCAAGTTGTTTCGCTTCGTCGTGGTCGGCGTCACCAGCGCCATCATCGACATGGGACTGCTTATCGGTTTACGGGAGCTCGGCGGGGTGAGCATTCCGATCGCCACCACGATCGGATTCTGGACCGGCTTGTTCTACAACTTCTCGTTGAACAGGGCTTGGTCGTTCGGCGCAGAGCGTATTGCCACCCCCTTCGTCAGATACCTGACCGTCGTCGGCATCAACTACCTGGTCACCTTGACAATCGTGACGGGCGGGGCGGCGGCGGGGGTGCCGTACATCTTCGCCAAGATCTTCGCCATCGGTTTCGGCACGCTGGGGACGTTCGTCGCATACAACCGCTGGGTGTTCGTGCAATCGCCTGATACGTCAGCGGGCCTGTAACAAGACCGCCAGATGCCGGGTGGGTGCCACGAACTTGCCCAGCCGGTGTGAGGACAGCCGGTTGACGCCTGGCAGGGTCGGCGGGACCGGCCAATCCGCACCGTAGTGATCGGGATTGAGAATCTCTAGAAACAGATCGTTTGATTTGGCAAGACGCCGAAGCCTTCGAAAGGACACGTTGAACTCCCGCACTGCCGGAAGCCGCTCCATACGCCAGGCCAGGTCCGGCGCAAGGCGCTGCAAACGCGGCGCCAGAGCGGGGTAGACTCTGTTGGCCGCCTCGATGGACATCCAGGTCGGTCCAAACAGATTGACGTGTTGCTCAAACGGCCACAATCGGTTCGGAGTGACCAGCAGGATCAATCCCCCAGGCTTGAGGATCCGCCGCAACTCGGCAATGTAGACGTGGGGGTGGGGCACGTGCTCCAGGACGTCCAAACTCTCCACGACGTCAACGGAGGCGTCGTCAAGAGGAATGGCGTGTCCGTCGTACAACTCAGCGGTTACCGCGGGAAGACCGGCCACCCGTAAGGATGCCAATTTCACCAGCGCGGGATCGATCTCAAGGCCCACAACCTCCGCTGCCCCCGCCGTCCACCACGCGACCACCGATCCGCCTGCACCGCACCCTGAACTCAGTACCCGTGCGCCCTGCAGCGACTTGTGCCGTGCGACAACTGCAGTCCATCGTTGAAAGCGGGCAGCGTCCACATAGGTGTGGCGCATCTGTTCATAGTTGAACTTTGTCTTGGTCGGCGCCAGGTAGTCATCCACCGCATCGAGGAATGCCTGCGAGGGGGCAGGAAGCCTCTGGGTGGTCTCCAACAACGCGAGCGCCGCGTCCGCCATCTCCTGCGTGGATGCCGGTTTCCACTCGCCCACCCCATCACGTAGGTAGATCGTTCCCCCCGCCAACGCTATGTCGTCTGGATCCATGGCGGCACTGTACTCAAAGGTCGCTGTCACACCCCGCGAGTAATCTCGGGCCTTATGAATGAGATGATCAGCGCCCAGGGGTTGGTCAAGCGGTATGGCGACATCACCGCCCTGGACGAGTTCGATCTGGCCGTCCCCGAAGGGTCCATCCTTGGCGTGCTGGGGCCTAACGGCGCGGGCAAGACCACCGCGGTGCGGGTCGTCTCGACTCTGCTGAAGCCTGACAGCGGCACCGCCACCGTGGCTGGCATCGACGTCATCGACAACCCTGCTGGTGTCCGGGAGAAGATCGGCCTGTCAGGACAGTCCGCCGCGGTCGATGAGTACCTGACCGGCAAGGAGAACCTGGACATGGTCGGCCAGTTGTACGGCATGAACGGCAGGACCTCCCGCAGCCGGGCGGATGAACTGCTGACCCAGTTCGACCTGTCCGATGCGGGCAACCGGATGGTGAAGACCTACTCCGGCGGCATGCGACGACGCCTGGACCTGGCCGCCGCGTTAGTCGCCCGTCCCCCCGTACTGTTCTTGGACGAGCCGACCACCGGCTTGGACCCACGCAGCCGCAACGACCTGTGGGATGTGATCCGAGTACTGGTCAAGGATGGGACGACGGTGTTGTTGACCACCCAATATCTGGAGGAGGCCGACAAGCTGGCCGACGACATCATCGTCATGGACCACGGGCGAATGATCGCCCAGGGCGATGCGGATCAGTTGAAGGACCAGGTCGGGGGCGAACGCATCGAACTGACCGTCGAACACGCCACCGACCTTCCGGCCGCCGCAGCGGTGTTGGAGGGAGTGGCCGTCGGCGATGTCAGGACCCAGCACCAGTCCAGACAACTGACGGCTCCCATCACCGGGGGCGCACAAACATTGCGGGCGGCTCTGAACCGCCTGGACGATGCGGGGATCAGTGTCTTGGACTTCGGGCTGCGCCGCCCGACCCTGGACGACGTCTTCCTGAGCTTGACCGGCCGGGCGACGGAGGAAAACCCGGCCACGCAGAACACGGCCCTGGGTGCCCGACGATGAGCAGTCTGACCCGGACCGCGCGTGACAGCGCCATCGTCGCCAAACGCAACCTGATCAAGATCAAACGGGTCCCCGACCTGCTGGTGTTCACGCTTCTCAGCCCGATCATGTTCGTGCTGCTGTTCGTCTACGTGTTCGGAAACTCGATCCCCGTCCCCGGCGAAGTCGACTACGCCGAGTTCCTGATGGGCGGCATCTTCGCCCAGACCGTGATCTTCGGTGCCACGATCACGGGCGCCGGCTTGGCCGAGGACATCCAGAAGGGCATCATCGACCGGTTCCGCTCATTGCCGATGGCCCGGTCCGCGGTACTGGCCGGACGGACGGCAAGCGACGTGGTCAACAACATCCTGGTCGTCATCGTGATGTCGCTGACCGGTTTGGCCGTCGGGTGGCGGATCCGCAGCTCGTTCCTGGAGGCGCTGGGCGGGTTCCTGCTGTTGTTGCTGTTCGCCTACGCGATCAGTTGGATGATGGCCTACGTCGGACTGTTGGTTCCCTCCCCCGAGGTCGTCAACAACGCCTCGTTCCTGGTCATCTTCCCGTTGACGTTCATCGCCAACACCTTCGTCCCCTCCCAGAACCTGCCGACGGTGCTGCGGCACTTCGCGGAGTGGAATCCGGTGTCAGCGGTCACACAGGCCGCTCGTGAGCTGTTCGGCAACACCGCCGCCGGCCTGCCGGTCCCAGACGCCTGGTCACTACAGCATCCGGTGATCTACACCCTGATCTGGGTGGCGATCATCTTGGCCATCTTCATCCCGTTGTCGTCCTGGCAGTACCAGCGCACCACCGAGCGGGGCTGATGGCCAGCTACCAGATCCGCACCCGCTGATCGGGCTCCAACCACAGCCCGTCGTCGGGGGATGTCGCAAACGCCTCATGGAACGCGTCGATATTACGGACCACATTGGCACGGAACTCCGGTGGCGAATGAGGGTCCACGGTCAGCCGGCGAATGGCCTCCTGCTCGCGGGCAATCACCCGCCATGCCGCCGCCCAGCCGACGAAGAACCGCTGATCACCCGTCAGCCCGTCCACCTTGGGCGACATCCCGCCGAGCTCGGCGTCCACAAACAGCCGCCAGGCATGAAACGCCACCGCCACACCGCCAAGGTCACCGATGTTCTCCCCCACCGTCAGGGCCCCGTTGACGGTGTGCTCAGCTGGCAGATCCCGCGGGGTGTAGTCGTCGTACTGCTTGATCAGGACAGCCACCTTGGTGTCGAACCGTTCCCGGTCCGCGTCGGTCCACCAATTGCGTAGCGCCCCGTCGGCGTCGTACTTGGACCCCTGATCATCGAACCCATGACCGATCTCGTGACCGATCACCGCCCCGATCGCCCCGTAGTTGTAGGCCGGGTCACGGTCGGGGTCGAAGAACGGGTCTTGCAGGATCGCTGCAGGAAAGACGATCTCGTTCAACGCCGGGTTGTAGTAGGCGTTGACGGTCTGTGGGGTCATGAACCATTCGTCCCGATCGACCGGGCCACCCAGCTTGGCCAGTTCACGGTCGCTCTCCACCGCGTGTGACCGGCGGATGTTGCCCAGCAGATCGTCCTCCTCGATCTCAAGAGCCGAATAGTCCTTCCACTTCTCCGGCTTGCCGATCTTGGGGTTGAAGGTGTCAAGCTTCGCCAACGCCCGTGCCCGGGTGTCAGCCTCCATCCAGTCCAAAGCGGTGATCCGTTGCCGGTAGGCCTCCAGCAGGTTGTCGATCAGGACCTGCATCTGCGCTTGTGCCCGGGGAGGGTAGTGCTGCTCCACATACAGTCGGCCGACGACCTCGCCCAGCAGTCCTTCGACCAGGCCGACACCTCGTTTCCAGCGGGGTCGCAACTGCGGGGCGCCCGTCAGGGTCCGTCCGTAGAAGTCAAAGGACTCCTCGACCAACGCCTCTGACAAGTAGGGCGCCAGGGACCGGACGACCTTCCAACCAAGCCAGTCCTGCCACACATCCAACGGTTCTGATTCCAGCAGTGACGTGACCGCCGACACCACGTCGGGTTGACCGACGACGACCTCCTCCCACTGGGCAGGGTCGACACCCATGCCGTCCAGCCACTGCCCCGCGGGCGGCAGCGCAGCGCGTAGATCTGCCGATGAGGTCAGGTTGTAGGTCTTCACCGCATCACGCATCTCGGTTCGTTCCCAGTGCGCGGCAGCCAACGACGTTTCGAAGTCCAGGATGCGTTGCGCGGTCGCCTCGGCATGCCCCTCCGACGGGGCCACATTGGCCAACGTCAGCATCCGTGCGATGTGCGCGATATAGGCCGCCCGAATGTCGGCGTGTTCGTCCAAACGGTAGTAGGACTCGTCGGGCAGTCCCAACCCCGACTGGGCGATATGGATCAGGTACCGAGTCGGATCCCCCTTGTCGATCCAGATTCCTGCGCCCAGCACCCCGCCGATCCCCTCAAGAGCGAACTCCCCCTGCAGCCGCATCAATTCCTTGACGTCGCCAACCGCCCGGATACGCGACAGCAGGGGATGCAGTGGCGCCACCCCTGCGGCCTCAACCGCATCGGTGTCCATGAACGAGGCATACAGGTCACCGATCTTCTGCGCATCCGATCCCTGCGGCGCGTCGGCGTCCGACGCTTCCTTGACGATCGTCCGCACATCAATTTCGGCCTGGTCCCGCAACAACTCAAAGGATCCGTGGGTCGACCGGTCCTCCGGAATCTCTGCCTCGGCAATCCAGCGGCTGTTGACATGCCCGAACAGGTCGTCTTGTGGTCGGACGTCCGGGTCCAAATCGGTCGGGGCGGTATCGGTGGTGGTCACTGCGGTGCTCCTGGTCGATGGGTGCAAACCCAAGTGACCGCCCACTCTGTCACGCCGTGGCCACGCCTCCACCGCTATCGTGCCGAGCCGAACACCGGACCACCGCAGGAGTAGAACGTGCCAGCCATCAAGCGCATTGCCGTGTTGACCAGTGGAGGGGATTCACCCGGGATGAACGCCGCGGTCAGAGCTGTGGTGCGCGCAGCCGACGCGGCCAGCATCGACTGCGTGGGGGTCGCTGACGGCTACCGCGGGATGATCACAGGCGACATCCGTCCGCTGGATGCCCGTGACGTCAGCGGCATCCTGCAACTCGGTGGCACGGTGCTGGGCACCGCGCGATCGAAGAAGTTCCTCACCCCCGAGGGGCGGGGCACGGCCGCGAAGAACCTGCGCAACGCAGGCGTCGACTCGGTGGTCGTCATCGGTGGGGACGGATCCATGCAGGGCGCTGATCTGTTGGCGCAGGAACATGGCTTCAACATCGTCGGCGTCCCCGGCACGATCGACAACGACCTGTCCGGCACCGACTTCACCCTGGGCTTTGACACCGCGGTCAACACGGCCCTGGGGGCCATCGACAAGATCCGTGACACCGCCGCCAGTCACAACCGGCTGTTCTTCATCGAGGTCATGGGCCGAGAGGCCGGTTGGATCGCGCTGTACTCGGGCCTAGCGGGTGGAGCGACGGCGGTGCTGGTTCCCGAGAGCGACTACGACGAGGAGGAGATCCGGGCCAAGGTCGTGGAATCCTTCGCATTGGGTAAACGGTTCTGCATCGTGGTGGTCGCCGAGGGGGACGAACAGGGCGGGGCGTTTGAGGTGGCGAAGCGGGTGACGGTCGGAACCGACCTGGACCACCGGGTGTCCGCCTTGGGGCACATGCAGCGTGGCGGGGCCCCGTCGATGCGTGACCGGGTGCTGGGCGCCCGGCTGGGCGACGGGGCGGTGACGGCCTTGCTGGACGGTCAGACGCGGGTCATGATCGGTGAGCAACGGTTGAAGATCGTATCGACACCGTTTGAGTCGACGTGGTCCACCGACGACCGTGACTTCAAAGGCCTGCTGGCGCTGATGAACCGTCTAGCCCGGTAATCAAGTGCCTACAACTCTTGATATGCGACGTCCAGGCGGGCCATGTCGGCAGGATCGGTGGTGAGGATCGGCCGGTGCAGTTGATCAGCGAGAACCGCCAGGCTCGCGTCCACCACATCGCTCGTGCCGGCCCTCGCACACCGCATGCCGATGACCTTCGGATCCCCGAAGGGGTACACAGTCGTTGCCTTGACCAACATGACGATCGGCACTTGCCTGGCCGGATCGCGCCATGCCTGCGCCAGCGCCGCCTCATTTGTCGTCGGGTCCACACCTTCGGCGCGCATTCTTTCCGTCAAGGCAAGTACCACCCTGCGCTGTGACGGGTTGTCGAGTGCGATGAACACGCCGGCATCGAGGATCAACGGTTCGACCAGACCTCCTCGGCTCGCGCCCTCTCCGCTGCCGTCGGGGTTCCCCATTCGGCTGTGGCCCAATCAATGAACTCCTGCATTGCGTCCCGTTGGGCGTCACGTGCGGCTAGCAGTTCCAGGGCCTCTTCTACGGCTTCGCGCTCAGTTCGACGACGAGAGGCCGTGGCCGCAAGGTTTCGAAGCGCCCGGGGACCGAGGAACATCGCTTTACGCTTCGGTTTTGTCGGAATCACGTCAGCCATTGTTCAAGATTAGACGTATGCCTCACGTATGTCTACTGGGATGGCTCCGCTACGGGGGCTGAGGTGAGACCGGCCCGCCCGCAGCAGCGAGCCCAGAAGATGCGGGGTCATCACCCCCTCCCCCAAACCGATGTCGGCCAGGTCGGCGAAGGCCCGAGGATCACAGACCGCGTCGATTCCCAAACTGAACATGGCGGGGTGGTCCAACAGCCGGGCCAGGACGCTGGTGGTGGCGAAGTGACGGCTGAAGCGGCGGCGCATCATCGAGCGATACATGCGGCCGGGTTCCGACGACCGCAACGCAGCGATCGCAGCCATCCGACCGGAGGCGATGGCGTAGAAGATCCCTTCGCCGGTCAGGGGGTTGATCAATCCGGCTGCGTCACCGGTCAGCAGCACCCGGCCGTGGTCGGGGCGGGGGCGCCCCGTGGACAACGGCAGCGGGTGCATCGCGATGCTGTTCGGATCGGCCGGGCCCGCGGCCAGATGTTGCAGGTTGGCCAGCAGGGCATCGCGGGCGTGCCCGTCCAGGCCAGTCAGCCGTCGCCCGTATCCGATATTGGCCTTGCCGTCCTCAAGGGGAAAGGACCAGGCGTAGGACGGCCACCCCTCGCCGATCATGTCGATGTACTGGGCGTCCTGGCCGTCGGCCGCGTCGGCGTAGGCCCGCACGGCCAGTGCTCGGTGACGGTCTGCGGGTGGTGCGATGCCAAGACGGCGGCGGATGACGGAGTTGGCCCCGTCCGCGGCAATCAGCACCGGTGCGGTGAAGGCCCCGTCCACGGTCACCATCCGGTCAGCGACGTCGACCTGCCGGACGTGGTGGCGGTGCAGTCGTGCGCCCGCGTCAATCGCGGCGTCGACCAGTCGGGCATCGAAGACGATCCGGCGGATCACCCGGTTGGATTTGCGTCCTCGCCCCACGACCATCGCGCCGTTCGGACCGGTCAAGTGCAGGTCCCAGATTTCGGGGGCGTCCCCCTCGACGCCGTGGACCCCGATCCGGGCCAGCTCGTCGAAGGCATCCCCGGCGATCCCGTCACCACAGGCCTTGTCGCGCGGAAAGTCCGACCGGTCCAGCAGGGCGACCCGCCACTCGGGGCGAAATCGCCGTAGGGTGATGGCGGCGCTGGCCCCGGCCGGTCCGGCACCGACGACGATCGCATCACAGCGCTCAGCCATGGGCGGCCATATCAACCCGCGACGATGCACACGTCGGCCCATACACGTGGGGACCTGCATATTGGGGTCCGCCCTCAAGGCTCACTGGTTCCGCCCCCGCCCTCGACGTGCAGTGTGGGGTGGACGACAAGAGCGGTGACGTCGGCAAGGTGGTCGAAATCGCGGTCGTTGTGGAGGATCGCACAGCCCTCGCGGACACAGACGGCAGCGATGAGGCAGTCAAGGGTCCGACGGATGGTCTTGCCCTTGCTGC
>JBBSNE010000088.1:0-9225 GCA_038232815.1 Euzebyales bacterium
CAAGCACGCCCCGTTCGAACCGCTCGGCACCTGGACGACCCACGTCCCCCCTGATGACCCAGACGCGCTGACCGCCGCGGTGAACAACAACACCTGCGCCGTGTGGCTGGAAGTGGTGCAGGGGGAGGGGGGCGTGCGACCACTGTCTGAGGACATGCTGGCGGCCGCCCGTGACGCCTGCGACGCCCACGACGTCCTGCTGGTTGTCGATGAGGTCCAGACCGGGATCGGAAGGTTGGGGGAGTGGTACGGCTGGCAGACGACAGGGATCGAACCCGACGTGGTGTGCCTGGCCAAGGGCCTGGCCAACGGTCTGCCCATCGGTGCGATCGTCGCTCGTGGCCAGGCCGCCAAGGCGTTCCAACCAGGCGATCATGCCACCACGTTCGGCGGGGGTCCCGTCGTGTGCGCCGCCGCCAACGCCGTGATGGACACCATCCAGACCGAGGATCTGTTGGCGCACACCCGGGACACAGGCCAGCGTCTTACCGAAGGCATAAAGGCCATCGCCCGCGACAACCCACTGGTCACCGGACATCGGGGCCGCGGCCTGCTGCTGGCCGTCACACTCAGCGGCGGGTTCGCCGCCGACGTCGCGGCCGCGGCATTGCGGCAACGCCTGATCGTCAACGCCGTCGCGCCAGATGCCGTCCGTCTGGCGCCTCCGCTGAACCTCAGCGTCGACGAACTGCAGGTCGGTCTGCAACGGTTGCGTCTGGCCCTTGATGACATCGCCAGTCCCAGTGCGACCCCGACGGCGGGTCGGCCATGATGACACCAGCGCCCGTCCGCCACTTCCTGTCCATCGATGACCTCCGCCCAAAAGAGGTGCTGATGGTCTTGGACCTGGCCGACCAACTGAAGGCCGCACGCCCCCGCCCCGGAACGGCACCCATCGGGGCGCCAAATACAACCCTGGCGGGCCACTCGATCGCGTTGATCTTCGAAAAGCCCTCGACCAGGACCCGGGTCAGCTTCGAGGTCGGTGTTGCCGAACTGGGCGGCCACCCTGTGGTGCTCAACGCCGATCAGATCCAACTGGGGCGGGGCGAGACGATCTCCGACACCGCCCAAGTGCTGTCGCGCTACGTCCACGCCATCGTGTTGCGCACCTTCGGTCATGATCGTCTGGAGATCATGGCCGAGGCCGGCACCGTGCCGGTCATCAACGCCCTGTCGGACCTGACCCACCCGTGCCAGGCCCTGGCCGATCTGCAGACCATCCGTGCGCGCACCGGCAGGTTGCAAGGCCTGAAGCTGGCCTACGTCGGCGACGGCAACAACGTGGCTCACAGCCTGCTGAAGGCCGGGGCGATGATGGACATGCATGTCGCTGTCGCCACGCCCGAGGGCTATGCCCCCAATCCCCAGATCATCGACGAGGCGACCGAATTGGCACGGGCCGGCCAGGGCAGGATTACAGTCACCACCGATCCGGCCACGGCGCTGGCCGATGCCGACGTGGTCTACACCGATGTCTGGGCGTCGATGGGCCAAGAGAACGAGGCGCAGGAACGCGCGTCCATCTTCGCCCCGTATCAGATCAACACCAACGCGATGGCCCACGCGGGCCCCGACGCGATCGTCATGCACTGTTTGCCCGCTCACCGCGGTGAGGAGATCACCACCGAGGTTTTGGAGGGTGATCATTCGGTGGTGTTCGAGCAGGCCGAGAACCGTTTGCACGCCCAAAAAGCGTTGCTGGTCACGCTGCTGGAAGGCCTGTGAACCTGATGACCACCTTGGGCGCGGACGCCCGACGCAGGCTGATCACACAGTTGGTCGGTACCTATGAGATCGGCTCCCAGACCGAGTTGGTCGGGCTGCTTGCCGCCAATGACGTCGAGGTCAACCAGGCGACCGTGTCGCGCGACCTCGAACATCTGGGCATCGGCAAGATGCGGGGAGCAGACGGCACTGTGGCCTATTTCCTGCCCGAACGCACCGGTCTGGCACAACTCCTGCGCCAGTTCGTCGTCAACATCGACGCCAGCGGCAATCTGGCTGTCCTGCGCACCCCGCCGGGGGCGGCAGCCACCGTCGCCAGTGCGCTGGACGCCGCTGTTCTTCAAGGAATGCTGGCCACCCTGCAGGGTGATGACACCGTGCTGGTGGTTGCCCGCGAGCCCGCGACCGGCCGTGACATCGCTGACACCCTGCAGCAGTTGAAGTCGCCGAGCCACTCCACCAAATCCGTTGACACAACCCTCTAGGAGCACACCGACAATGTCCGCCACCCCCCGCGCCAACACGACGAATCAATCGCTTGTCCTTGCCTACTCCGGTGGTCTGGACACCTCCGTCGCGATCCGGTGGCTCAAAGAGAACAAGGGCTATGACGTGATCGCCTGCGCCGCTGACATCGGGCAGGCCAAACCCGGTGAGATGGATCGCGTCAGGCAACGCGCCTTGGACTGCGGTGCCGTGGAGTCGGTGGTGGTGGACGCCAAGGAGGAGTTCGCCAATGACTTCGTGGCCCCTGCCATTGCAGCCAATGCCATGTACATGGGGAAATACCCGTTGGTCAGCGCCTTGTCGCGCCCGTTGATCACCCGCCACCTGGTTGCCACGGCCGAGGAGTATGGCGCCCAGGCCATCGCCCACGGCTGCACCGGCAAGGGCAACGACCAGGTCCGTTTCGAGGTGACCGCCATGGCGATCGCCCCCGACCTGTCTGTTGAGGCACCGATTCGTGAGTGGGGCCTGTCACGCGAAGAGTCCATTGCCTGGGCTCAGGAACGTGACATTCCGATCCCGGTCAAAAAGGATTCGCCGTACTCCTTCGATGAGAACATGTGGGGACGCACAGCGGAATGCGGGATCTTGGAGGACCCGTGGGCAAGCCCTCCGGAGGAGGTGTTCGAACGTTCCGCCGCCCTGGCCGACACCCCTGACCAGCCCGAAGAAATGGTGATCCGGTTCGAGCGCGGCCTGCCCGTGGCCCTTGATGACAAGGAACTGCCGTTGGTCGACCTGGTCGCAGAGGTCGATCGCCGCGCAGGTGCCCACGGCATCGGACGCATCGACATGATCGAAGACCGTCTGGTCGGCATCAAAAGCCGTGAGATCTATGAGTGCCCGGGGGCCATCACGCTGCTCGCGGCGCACCGGGATCTTGAGGATCTGACCCTGGAACAGGAGCTGGCCCAGGAAAAGCGCGGCGTGGAGGGGCGGTATGCCCAGTTGATCTACAACGGTCTGTGGTACACGCCGTTGAAACGAGCCTTGGACGCGTTCATCGAGGTCAGTCAGCGCTACGTCAGCGGCGATGTCCGCATGACGCTGTTCAAAGGCCAGGCGGCGGTCGCCGGTCGCCGCTCGGATTTGGCGCTGTATGACTACGATCTGGCAACCTATGACGCCAAGGACGCCTTCGATCACACCCAGTCAGAGGGCTTCGTCAAGCTGTGGGGCCTGCCGACCAAAGTCTGGTCCGAAAAGCAGGCCCACGTGCAGTAGGGACCCAAACAGGCGACCATCGAGATGTGAACCGCTTGGACCTTGACGACAACTGCGTGCCCACGTGCATCCGGGAGAGGGCAAAAAAGGGCGCGGCGGCGCTGTGTATCGTGACGCTGGTCGCCGGTTGCGGCGAGGTGTCGTTTGACAACATCCCCTTTGACGACAGCCCGATTGACGTCGTGCCCGATCAAACCGCACCCCCGGTGCCGGCCTTGCCGACCGAGCTGGGTGCGACGCCTGCAGCCGCCGTGGAACAGGTCACCCCACCGCCGGTCACCCCACCGCCCCCACCGCCCCCGAAGCCCGCCGGGGCCGCTGATTTCCTTTCAGTCGGAGTGTCAGCCCCAAGTGATGTCCGTCCGGAACTGCATTCGCTGTTCACGCTCGTCGGTGTCATGACAGACGATCCGGGCCGTGCCGGCAAGCGCGGCGCCGAACTATTGAAAGACCTTCGTCGGGTGTTGCAGGACCCGCAACGCGACTGGATCGATCAGGCACTGGGAAATATCAGGCAATGGACTGTCGACCAGGAACTGAACGGCCAGGTGGCAGCCTTCGCTCGGGATGCACTCCAGCAGGCTCGAGCCGTCCAGGTTGACCAGAGCAGCGGCAACACCAACGCTGCTGATGATGGCGACCAGGAAGATGACAAGGACAGTGGCGGCGGCAATGGGAACGGCCGGGGCAACGGCAACGGGCGCGGCGGGGACAACGAGAACGACGAGCATGACGGCGGCTGAGGATGCAACCGGTGCTGGCCGTCTGTGGGGCGCGCGGTTCAGCGCGACCCCCGATCAGGCCGCCTGGAGTTTGGGCCGCTCGGTGCACTTCGACGTCCGTTTGTGGCCCTATGACCTGTCGGGCTCACGGGTGCATGCCGACGAGCTACGACGCATCGACCTGTTGGCCCCCGAGGACCACCAGACCATCACCCGGGCGCTGGTCACCATCCAGGGCGAATTCGAACAGGGCCTGTTTGACTTCAATGACGACGACGAAGACCTGCACGGGGCGGTCGAACGACGGCTGATCGAACTCGCCGGTGACGCGGGGGGGCGGTTACGGGCAGGACGATCACGCAACGATCAGATCGCAAACGACCTACGGCTGTACCTGGCGGACGCAACCGCGGCCATCCTCGCGGACTTGGACAGCCTGCAGGCAGCACTTGCGGATCAGGCGCAGGACAAACTTGATTGGCTGGCGCCCGGATACACACACCTCCAACGGGCGCAACCGGTCACGTTGGCACAGCACCTGTTGGCCCACGCCTGGGCGCTGCAGCGCGACGGGGGGCGGCTGTCGGACTGTCGCACCCGGTTGCTGCAGGCGTCGCCACTGGGATCAGGGGCCCTGGCCGGGTTGACCCTGCCGTTGGACCCACAGCGCTACGCCGACGCGCTGGGGTACGCCGGCGTCGCGCCGAACACCATGGATGCCGTGGCTGATCGAGACTTCGCCGTGGAGTTCTTGTCGGCCACCGCCATTCTGGGTGTCCACCTGTCCCGGCTGTGTGAAGAGATCGTGCTGTGGTCAAGCGTCGAGTTCGGCTGGGCCCGCGTCGGGGACGCCTTCAGCACCGGATCCTCGATCATGCCGCAAAAACGCAACCCCGACGTCGCCGAATTGGTACGTGGCAAGACCGGCCGGCTGATCGGCGACCTGGTCACACTTCTGGTCACGTTGAAGGGTCTCCCACTGACCTACAACCGGGATCTACAGGAGGACAAGGAACCGGTGTTTGACGCCGTGGACACCTTGGGTCTGTGTCTGCCGGCGATGACCGGCATGGTCACCTCACTGGTCTTTGATCAACAGCGTCTGGCCGGCACAGCTGCCGGAGGGTTCGCGCTGGCAACCGACGTCGCCGAGGCCCTGGTGGTGGCCGGGGTGCCATTTCGAACCGCCCACGAACGCGTCGGGGCGTTGGTGGCCGACTGTGAAGGGCAGGGGATCGACCTCACGGATCTGTCGGCCCAGGCATTCGCTACCGCGATGCCAGAGCTGGATCCCGAGCAGAGCAAAGGCCTGTTGGACCCGCTTGGTGCCGTCCAGCGCCGGGACGGGATCAACGGTCCCGCGCCGGACGCCGTCAGGGCCCAACTGGCCGCGCTGCGGTCACATTTGAAGCCGCCGGGGGCCTGACAGCGCGCGAGGTGGGCCGGCCCCACTCGATAATGTGCAGGTGGGTTCGGATTCGGGCGTAGGTGCACAACCACCCGTGGAGGGAGCCCGGCCCCGGCGACCAATACCCTCCCAGGCCCATATCATCCCGCAAGTTGTCATCCAGCCAGATTGATCTGATCGCCCGCGCAGACGCATTGGCGCGTCGCGAAGGCCTGATCGCAACCGATTCAGGCAAGGCCCGGATCTACCGGGACCCCGTCGGCGGGACCGTCATGTGGTTGCCCCATGGACAGGGGCGTCTGGAGTTGACGCTGATCCAGGTCCGCATGGTTGCCGAAGACCAGGCGTCACGATTGCACGGACTGCTGGCCCGGTCGGTGGGAAAGACCACCGAACAGATCCCGCCGCACTATTTGGGGCTTGATGCGGCGGAGGCCGTCAGCTACTGGGCGGCCTTGCAGCAAAACTTCTTCCCGCCCTACCTCGAGGCCCATCGGCAGGTCCAGGCCGACCGCGGACCGCGGCGCTGAATCCACGACGCACCTACGACCCCACCTCGGTGACCTCGATGGTGGGTTCGTCGCGGAAGGGACCCCTGTCCAGCCCTGCCTCCTCCAGACTTTCCCTTGCCCGTTCGCGGAGCACCGGATCGATCAATGCAGCCAACCACCGGGACAGCGCCTCCTCGCTCAGGCCGTGGGGCACGTCGACCTCATGCCGCACCGCCACCCGTACCCGACCGGTCGGCAGCGCCTGGACCGCTCCCAGCGTCGCGCGGATGATCTGCCGGTCGCCAGGGTTGAAGACGACCAGGGTGTCGGGCTCTCCGTCGGGGCCCGGTTCGATCTTGCTGACGATGCCGACGAACCCGCCCGCCCTGACCCATGTGCCGATGTCCATGCGTTGAGTATGACGGGCCATGCCGGTGGCGGTGCGGCTACAGTGCCGTGCACGCTATGGCATGGGTGAACGAAGAGCTGGCGCGGCGGTTCGCTGAGATCGCATCGTTGTTGCAGATCAGCGGCGCTGACCGGTTCCGGCTGCGTGCCTACGAACGGGCGGCCGCGGCGATCGGCGCTGCTCCGGTCGACCTGGGAGAGATCGACCGAGCAGCATTGACCGACGTCAAGGGCATCGGAGAGTCGACCGCCGGCAAGATCGTCGAATACCTGGACACCGGCACGATCACGATGCTTGAGGAGCTGCGCAACGAGGTGCCCGCCGGCGTGGTCGAACTGACCCGAGTCCCCGGGCTTGGCCCCAAGACCGCCGTGACGTTGCATCAACAGCTCGGCATCGATTCGATCGACGGGTTGACAGCCGCGATGGAGGACGGCCGGGTTGCCGCGCTGCCCGGGCTGGGGACAAAAACCGTCAGCAAGCTGCAGGAATCCCTGCGACGCATGGGCAGCAAGGACACCGGACGCCGCCCGGCGGCCGACGCGATCGCCCTGGCCGAGGAAATCTGCGCCCGGTTGCGCTCACGAGATGATGTGGAACAGGTGACGTTCGCAGGCTCACTTCGCCGGATGCGTGACACCATCGGCGACGTCGACATCTTGGTTTCAGCCGCCGACGATCCCATTCCGATTCACCAGGCATTTCGCGGCTTCGACTTGGTCCAATCCGTCATTGCCGCCGGTGACAAGAAGTCATCGGTCATCACAGTGCGCGGCATTCAGGCTGATTTGCGCGTTGTCGATCCGAAGGCCTGGGGGGCCGCCCTGCAGTACTTCACCGGGTCCAAGGCACACAACGTGCGGGTCCGGGAACATGCGGTTCGACAGGGGCTGTTGTTGAACGAGTACGGCTTGTTTCGTCGCAACGACGATGGCAGCGCCGGGTCGCGCATCTCCAGCACCACCGAGAAATCGGTCTACGACAGCGTGGGGATGGCCTACGTCGAACCGACGCTGCGCGAGGACAACGGCGAGGTCGAGGCAGCCCTGGACGGCACCTTGCCGACCGTTGTGCAGCTTGCTGACATGACCGGGGACCTGCATGGCCACTCCGACTGGTCCGGGGACGGCAAAGCCAGCCTGGATGACATGGTCGCGGCTGCCGCAGCAAAGGGTTATGCCTACTGGGCCTTTACCGACCACGCCGAGGACCTGGCCATCAACGGTCTGTCCCGACAACAGGTCCGTGATCGTCGTGAAGTGCTGCGGCGACTGCAGGACGAACATTCCGACATGCTGATCCTTGACGGCTCAGAGTTGAACATCGGACCGTCGGGCGGGTTGGACTACGACCCGGACTTCCTATTGGGTTTTGAATGGACTGTGGCCAGCGTGCATTCGGCGCTGGACCACAACAGCGCGAGGCAGACGCAACGCATCCTGACGGCGATCGCCTCACCGGCCGTCAACGCCATCGGGCATCTGACGGGACGGAAGTTGGGCAAGCGTCCCGGATTCGACGTCGACCTGGAGGCCGTGATGCAGGCATGCGTGGAGACCGGTACCGCCCTTGAGGTCAATGCCTCCCCCCGACGCCTGGATCTGTCTGGAGAGATGGTTCGACGCGCGGTGCAGACCGGGGTCACCTTGACCATCTCCTGTGATGCCCACTCCATCGGCGACTTGGACGCGATGCGCTACGGCGTGTGGACAGCCCAGCGGGGATGGGCCACGGCCGCCGACGTATTGAACACGGGCAACCAGGACCAGCTGCGCGCCTTCGTGACGGACAAGCGCAACCGGATGTCGTGATCAACCTGGGGCAACGGTTGGATCGTGCATTTTTCGCCCGGGCCTCAGAGGTGGTGGCACCGGACCTTCTGGGCTGTCTGCTGGTCGCTCCTGGCGAGGGGCTGACGGCAGGGATCGTAGAGGTCGAGGCCTACGACCAAGCTGATCCCGCCTCCCACTCCCACCGTGGTCCGACCCCGTCGAACCAGGTCATGTTCGGGCCGGCTGGGCACCTCTACACCTACTTCACCTACGGAATGCATTGGTGTGCGAACGTGGTCACCGGGCCGACGGGCCACGGCCAGGCCGTCCTGTT
Source organism: Euzebyales bacterium (assembly GCA_038232815.1). GTDB lineage: Bacteria > Actinomycetota > Nitriliruptoria > Euzebyales > Euzebyaceae > Euzebya. The sequence goes on from JBBSNE010000088.1 coordinate 8,596, forward strand.
GCGGGCCGCTGAACCTGTCACCGGACACGAAACCTTCCACCAGCGCAGAAGGGGTGCAAGCCCGCGTGACCTGTTGCGTGGACCGGCACGTCTGGCCCAGGCCTTCGGTCTTGACGGCGGTGTCAACGGGCTGGACCTAGTCGCCGACGACGCCCCACTGCGGCTTCATGCCAAGGACGAAGCCGACACAGCCCCGGAAGTGGTGACGGGACCGCGGGTCGGAGTGCGCCTGGCCGCAGATGTCCCACGGCGGTACAGCATTGCGGGCAGTCGCCATGTGTCGACCTACAAACGCCATGCAAAAGCCCTCTGAACTGGTCTTTTCCTCCCCCGCCAGAAATCACGTACCCCGGGTTGCACCAGCCCCAGGGCCCGCGTACAGTGATCGTCTGCCGCAAAGACGGGGCATACGCCCCCGACATGCGCTTCCTGCTCTGGGAATGGCCTTCGATGCCACTTCCGGACCGAGGATGGAACAGCCCGGGCCCACAGCCCGGAGCATTACGAACCGAAAGCCATCCCGATGGCGACGTCACAGTCGACTACAGGTGGAACTCGGATCAACATGCGACACCGCTCCTTGAAAACTACACAGTGTGCCAAAAGTCAGTGCACTTTATAAACATATGC
>JBBSNE010000089.1:0-9179 GCA_038232815.1 Euzebyales bacterium
GCCGAGGCCGGCTACGACGCGGTCACCATCGTCGGTGGCACGGCAGCGGTCAGTCAGGCTGTCGAGGACGAGCTTGCCGGCCTGGTCGGCACCGTCACCCGGGTCGCCGGCCCGACCCGTTTCGACACCGCCGTCGCCGTCAACGCCGCTCGGGGCCTGACCGTCCCGGAGGACGGCGACGCCATCGTCATCTCCGAAGGCCAGTCAGCCGACGCCTGGTCGGCAGGGTTCGCCGCGGCCCCCTATGCCGCCAGCACCGGTGCCGCGATGGTGTTCACGTCCGGCACGACCGTCCCGCCCGCCACCCGCACGTTTCTGGACGATCCCGCGGTCGCCGACGGCGACACCACCATCGTGTGTTCCGCCCATCCCCTTGCCTGTGCCGAGGCCGAGCAGCTTCTGGGATTGGACACACAGGCCCCGCCGCCCATCGAGGTCCTGGTTGACCCAGGGGTCGGCCCGCGCATTCCGGCGCTGCCGCTGGAGGACGGCACGGAGCTGACACTTGGCGCCGCATCGGACGGGGCCGGTGGACAAGTCGACTTCGCCCTGGATCGCCTGATCGTGGTCGGTGATGACACGGTCCTGGAGTCCGTGCTGGACCGCAGCAAGGGTTCGTTGGTCGGCTCGGTGCCACTTGACGTGCTGACCGACGAACCGGGCAGCGCCCTGCATGCGATCGAGATCGACACCGGCAGCGTCGAACCGCCGTCGCTGTCGGCCTCCATCTACGACATCGACCCGTATGCCCGGGGATCGTTGCGGGTGTCCAGCGATCGGGCGCTGACGTTGTTGGCGCTTGCTGCCGAACTGTCAGCTGAGGGTATGACCGTCGGGGTTGACATCGTGGGCACACCCACCGGGCTGGTCGACCGTGACCTTGTCGAGTCGCCCAGCGCCGCGTTCTCCGACTACGACCCCAACCCCACGACCTGGGACTACCTGGATGGCGGTCTGGACTTTGGTGTCCCCGACGCCTGGCGTTCCCTTGAGCTGGCCAATCTGATTCCTTCGCCGGCCAACCGGTTGAACTTCGGCGTGCTGGACAGAGGATTTCCCAACGATCCCGAGATCCCCGCAGGTTCGTCGGGATTCAACACGAGTTCGCTCTGGCCGCCCGGGGCGTGTTCTGGCCAGGACTGCCCCTATCACGGATTCGATGTCACCGTCACCGGTGTCGGCGTTGTGGGCAACCGCCGCGGAACCGCGGGGGTGGCCGGGCCGATCGCCCGGGCGCAGATGGTGTCACGAGGAGGAGCTGGCACCCCGGGGCTGGCTGCCAACCTGCTGTCCGGCCGGCTGTTGAACTCTGACGTCATCAACCTCTCGTTCTCCGGATCGATTCCCCTCGGGCTGGGATGGACGGCCGCACCGGTTGAGGTCGTCACCGCCGGCTACGCCATCGCCGGCGTCGCGGTGTTTGCTGCCGCCGGCAACACCGACGCCGCGGGATCGGACGATGCCGATGTCGATGCCGAGGACTGCTTCATCTTCTGTGTGGAAGAACAGCTGATCTTTCCTTGCGAGCTGTCCGGGGTGACCTGCGTGGGCGGCATCGACGCCCCTTCGACCGATCGTGACCCGGGCTCCTGGTACGGCCACGAAGACGTCGACCTGTGGGCCCCGTTCGAGGTGTACATCGGCCCCCGCACGGCGCTGGGCTCCCCGCCGATCATCACCGACCAGGTTCGGCGGCTTGATGGAACCAGCTTTGCGACGCCATACGCGGCCGCCACCTATCTGTTGGTCAAGGCCGCTGCCCCGTCAGCATCACGCGGCGCCATCCTGGCGCACATGCAACGAACCGCCATCGACGGCACCGCCCGCGCACGCGACATCGTGCAGCCCTACGAGGCGGTCATTCGAGCGCTGGGCGGCAACGACCCGTTCGAGTTCGACTGGACCGAGCCCCGTGACGGGCAGACCGTCGGGGCCGGCCTGGTTCCTCTGGTCGCCGACGTCACCGATCCGCTGGATGACGACAGCGTCGATCCGTTCATCGAGTGGTTCGTCAACGGCGCCCGCTCCGGCATCAACAGCCCGTCGACGCTGACCACCGAATTCGACCTGCGGCCCGGTGCCAACACCATCGAACTGCAGATCACCGACGGGCCCTATCGGTACAACGAGACACGCACGATCACGCTGGTGAACACCCCACCGGAACTGGCGATCGACAATCCTGCCGCTGGGCAGACCTTCGCCGAGAGCCAGACGATCACCCTGACCGTGCGCTCGTCCGACATCGACCAGTTCCCCCGCCAACTGCCCGACTCCGCGATCACCTGGCGTGTCGGGGCCGATGTGATCGGAACCGGCCATCAGGATTCGGTTCTGGCCGGCACCCTCGGTGTCGGGGCCCACACCGTCACCGTCAGCGGTTCGGACGGAACCGCGACCACAACGAAGTCCGTAGACATCACCGTCCAAGCCGACCCGGCCGACGTGCCCCCCAGCCCACAGATCATCCAACCGACCGTCGACGGGGTCGACGTCTGCTGCAGCGATGCGATGGGCCAGTACGCCGAAGTCGATCTGCAAGGCTCGGCCAACGACCCTGAGGACGGCGCCCTGACCGGTGATGCGCTGGTGTGGACCACCACCGCGGACGAAAACGGCGACGGGACGATGACGACCCGCGAGCTGGGGACCGGCACGACGGTGTCAGACGCGCGCCTCTATGGCGCATTTCGGACCCACGTCCTGACCCTCACCGCCACCGACTCCGGCGGCCAGTCCGCCTCAGTCATCAAACAGATCGAGGTCGTCGGCATCGAGTGACGCCGACGCGGATGGTCAGATCGGCACCGCCCGGGATGAGGAGGCGCCATCCAGGCTTTGCAGATGCAGCCCGGTCAGTTCAGGCCGCGGTGTCAGTCCGACTTCGGCCAGCCGCTGATCCAGCCGGACTCCAGGTATGGGTCGTCGTCCAAGACGCGTCGAGCCAAGTCGCCGGCCTGACCTGGTTGGTCGGCCTCCAATCGCACTCGTGCACACGCCGGCAGTGCCTCGGCGCGCAGCGTGCAAGCGCGACCGCTGTGGTTCCAGGTCAACGGCATCCAGCAGGTCTGCCAATGGCTCACCCGATGCCAGATCCCCTAGGACCAGCCGCAAGGGATGGTCGTTGTGGATCTCGTCGTCTCGGTAGGTCAGGATCAGCATGGCCGTACGGCCGGCCAAGCGTCGGCCGGCGAACTTGATCAGGTCCAGGGTCGCGTCGTCGGCCCAATGCAGGTCTTCGATGACCGCCACGGTCGGCGTTCGGCCGGTCAATGCCTCCAAAAACGCGGCGAACAATTCCTCGCGTTGGGCACCTTCGAACACCAGGTCCGCCAGGCGCCCGCCTGCCTGCGGGGCGATGTCCAGCAACGGTCCCAGGGGTCGCGGTGTCGACAATGCGTCGCAGGCACCTCGCAGGATGCGGGCGTCCCGTTGGCTACCGGTGCAGAACCGGTTAACCAACGCGGATTTGCCGATGCCCGCTTCGCCATACACCAGACACAACCGACCATGCCCCCCACGAACCAGCCCGAGGCAGTCTTGCAACGCCTCAAGCGATGCGTCCCGCTCGAGCAGCTCCATAGGCCAACCTGGATGCTCTTCCATGGGCCGGGTTTGTCAACGTTCATTCGTCTGCAGGGCAGTGTCGCAGGTCGATCAAGGACGTGGCAACGGTTTGGCCCATCAGGCAGCAGCGGCCGTGGCGATCCAGGCCTGGGCGGGGAAGGCAATGCCGCCGTCATCGGTGTGGTCGGCCAGGTCGGTTGCCAGAGTCTGGACGAGAGCATCGACGGTCTGTGGTGTCAGTTGGTGGAACAACGGGGCCAGCGGGGTCGATTCGACCTCCATGCGGACCATCTCGGACGGGTCGGGGTAGCGCTCCAGGTCCACCTCGATGCGTAGGTCGATGTTGGTGAAGCCGGCGTGTAGCAGCAGTGAACGGACCCGATCCGGATCGTCAAAGGAAAATGGTGACGCCACCATGGTGGCGGCGTCCTCACCTACGTGCTGGCGCACGGCCCTCATGAAATGGTCGTAGCCGGGACAGTGCATCAGCCCGCGAAATACGCTGAGCGCCACTCGGCCGCCGGGTTTCAGCACACGGGCCATCTCGGCAACAGCCGCAACTGGATCATCGAAGAACATCAGAGCGAACTGGCACACCGCCACGTCGAAGTAGGCGTCGGGAAGGGGCAGGGCCTCTGCAGCCGCCTCGTGGGTGTCGACGGTCACACCAGTGGTGACAGCCGTTTGCTGACAAACCTCCAGCATGGCGGGGTTGATGTCGATGGCGACGAGTGATCCGGCCCAGCCGGGCTGGGCCGCCACGGTGCGGCTGATGATGCCGGTGCCACATGCCAGGTCCAGCACTCGGTCGTCGTCGTTCACCGCGGCCGCGGCCACCAGGCGACGTGCCCAGGGTTCGAATATGACTGGCACCAGATGCTGTTCGTAGCCCATCGGCACACTGCCGCGCAGTTGAAAGTTGTGCAGGGCGCCGGGGTCGGGAGTCATGGCATTTCCTTCCACGTGAAGTTGATGCGTGCCAGCCAACCCGGAGGTGTTGCGGCGATGTTGCGGGCAGTGGACGGGGCTTAGGATGAGCGCATGCTGGAGGTGCGTGTCCTGGGCCCGCCGGCTGCCACGGTGCACGGCAAGCCGGTTGCCCTGCCCAGTCAGATCCAGCAAACGGTCGTGGCGGTGTTGGCCGCCCACCGCGGGATCGTGTCCCGCGACCAGCTGATCGAGGCGGTGTGGGGAGAGGCCCCACCACCGACGGCCCTCCGTACATTGCAGGCCCATGTGTCGCGCCTGCGGGCGGTTCTGGGCTCTGACGCGGTTCGGACGGAGGGCCGCGGCTGGCAACTGTCCTGTGACGCCATTGACGCTGACCGCTTCGAGGAGTTGCTGGACCGTGCCCAGGGCGGCGAGGAGGCTCAGGCGATCGTCGGGCTGACTGAGGCGCTTGGGTTGTGGCGTGGGAGGGCCTACGGCGAGGTTGATTCTGACCAAACGGTCGTGGCGGAGCGTCATCGCTTGGACGAACGGCGTCTGCAGGCCAATGAATTGATGATCCACGCCCACCTTCGGCTGGGACGCCACGACCAGGCGATCGCACAGCTGCAGGCGTTGGTGACGGAGGCGCCGTTGCGAGACACCGCGTGGGTCCTGCTGATAAGGACGCTGGTACGGCTTGGCCGGGTGGTCGAGGGCGCCGCGGCGGCTGACCGGGTACGACGGCAGCTGGCCGCGGAAGGCCTTGCGCTCTCACCAGACTTGATGGCGGCCATCGGCGCCGCCAGGCCGCCTGGGCGGCGCATTGCCTCGGTCGCGCCACATCCGGGCGGTGATCTGATCGGCAGAAATGCCGAACGCCAGGCAATTGCCGACTTGCTCCAGACGGTGCGCCTGATCACGCTGGTCGGGCCGGGCGGTGTCGGTAAGACCCGCCTGGCGTTGGAAATACCCATTGACGTCGGACCGGTTCCGCCCACCACTGCGGTCCTGTTTTGCGACCTGAGCTCCGTCACGACCGCAGGGGACATCAGCCAGACGGTGGCACACGCCGTAGGCGTACCGTCATCGGGGATCCAGGATCGGCGACTGCTGGATGCCTTGCACGCCGCCCCTGTGCTGTTGATCCTGGACACCTGTGAACATGTCGTGGCTCCGGTCGCAACGTTGGTCCACCGATTGATTCGCGAGGTGCCCGGCCTGACGGTGATGGCAACCAGCCGACGGCGGCTGGGCGTCGACGGCGAGCATGTCGTGGACATCGCACCGTTGGAATCCCGGGATGCCGCAAAACTGTTCCTAACGCGTGTGCAGGCCCAGCGCGCCACCATCAGGCTGAGCGCCACCGCGGTCAACCGCATCATCGGGCGACTTGACCGACTGCCATTGGCCATCGAAATGGCCGCGGCGCAGCTGCGCACATCCTCCGCTGAGGAGTTGCTGCAGCGCCTGGCGGCCCGTCCGTCGTTGTCCACCGGCACCCCGGCCAGCTCGGTGCCGCGGCATCGCAACCTCACCGAGGTGGTGACATGGTCCTCCGATCTGTTGACCCCCCGGCAGCGTCGTGTGTTCAACGCCTGCTCGGTGTTCGGCGGACGGTTCACCGCAGCTGCCGCAAGGGCAGTCGTCAGCCCGGACGATTCGGACCCAGTGCAGATGACGGCGGATCTGAACGCCCTGGTGGAGTCGTCGTTGCTGCAGGCCGACACGGTTGGTGACCACACCGCCTACCGGATGCTCGACACCGTTCGCGCAGTGGCCGATCATCAGCTTCAGCAGCACGGTGGACGTGCCGCCGCTCATCGCGCCCACGTCCGTTGGCACGCCGATCTGGCTCGTCAAATCGCGGACGGGGTGGCCGGGCCGGCGGTGGCGTCCTGGGCCGCCACGTTGGACGCCAGCCTCGCGGATCTGCGATTGGCGGTGGAACGCGGTCCAGCGCTCGGTTTCCTCACCCAAGCCATGAGCATCCCAGCCGTGCTGTTTCACTGTGCCTATGACCGGCTGCATGGTGACATCGCCCAATGGGCGCGCCGACTGTTGGAGGAGGTCGAGGTAACGGGCCACCCGCACGCACCAGCAGTGCTCGCCGTCGCAGCGACCGGACCACTTCACGTCGGTGACCTGGACCAAGCCGTGGCGTTGGGAGCGGCTGCGGTGGCCGAGGCACAGGGCTCACCGGCTGGACGGTTCGGCCATCAGGTGCTGGCCGGGGCGTCGTTGTACCGCTGGACGCTTGATCGGTGCGTTGTCCATGCCGACACAGAGGTCGAGCTTGGTGACGCTGTCGGGGATCACCACTCCACGGCGCTGGGATTGTGCATCGGGGCACTGGGTCGTGTGTACGACGGCCAGATCGCGGAGGCCAACCCGCTGATCCAGCGGCTGAAAGACTTGGCGGCAGCGGCGGACAACCCGACCTTGAAGGCCTACGCCAGCTATGCCGAGGGCGAGTCGCTGCTTGCCACCCGCCCACGTCAGGCGGGTGTGCTGATGGAACACGCTGTGCAACTGGCACACAGCTCTGGGGCCCGACTGGCCGAAGGGATTGCGCTGGTGTCCGCCACGACGGTGCGGGCCCGCCACGGTCCTGCTGACGACACCACACGTGCGTGGTTCCACCGGGCAATCCGGCTGTGGCGTGGCCGTGGTGACCGGATCCACCAGGTCACCACACTCCGCAATCTGGTCGAGTTCCTGGTGCAGTCCGGTGAGATGACCGCAGCCGCGACCCTGGCCGGCCATCTGCAGCGCCAGCCGGGATCATTCGACGAGGAGGCCGATCGCGTCACCGCTGCCTGTCGTTCGGCATCCGCGGCGTTGGGCAGTGAGGCGTATGACATCGCGCGGACCCGCGGGGCGCTGATGGACCATGTCGGTGTCGTGGCCTTGGCGTTGCGCTCCACGGCACCCGCTGTCGGGTAAGTCAGATCAGTTCGGCGATTATCCGTGCCGCGCGGGCTGCCCCGTCGGCGTCCGGAGTCGGCGGGGTGAACCCGGTGATGTAGCCGGGGAAGTCGAAGTGAGCCTCGGTCCACTCGCGGATCTTTGGCAACCCCTCACCACACGTCTGGGGAATGATGTGACCGGCATTGCCGACGAACAGTGCCTGGTCACGAACCCGAGGGAACCGATCGATGTGATCGATCATCTCGGCGTTGTAGTCGGTGGTCAGGTACGCCTCGTGATCCCCACCGTCGGGCATCGGCAGGTAGCCGACGAAATCGGTCAGCCACACGTGGGCGCCGCGTTTCAGCTCGGGGTTCTCATGCCAGTAGTGGTCGATGTCCCAGGCCTCGTCGCCGACGACCAGGTCGTATAGGCCCTCCTCGATGACCTCTTGGAAGACCATGAAGGTGGCCACCAAAATCTCGTCCATGCGGCGCAGTGCCTTAAAGCAGTGCAGATCGTGTCCCGAGGCCTCCGAGGCGATGTGGCCCGCTTCCGAGGCAAGCCATTCGCTGGCCGGATTCACCTGTTCGCCCCGTTCCCGAAGCACCGTCGTCACGGGATCATGGGCCAGCCAGTCGATCTGGATGTCGGCACGACGCTGCCGCAATTCGGTCGCGATCGCCAAGTCGCGGCGCGCATGACCCAGCCCGATGGGTGAGGAGATGTACAGGACCCGCTTCTGCCGATTCAGCCCGCGTGTCCAGACATGCTGCTTCATTGTGACCCCATCCTTGTGATGAAGTCGCGGAGCAACAAGTTGAATCGCACCGGGTCCCGGACCCACCAGGTCCTCCTTTGCCTTGGTCGAATAGCGTTCTGTGAACGCCTGGTCGAAGAAGAAGGCGACGAAGTCCTCATAGTGGTCATGCCAGTAATCCAAGTTGTATTTATCCCAGCCGGTGGCGGGTTCGCTGTTGGGTTCGGCGAAGCGCTCGTCGATGGCCGCACGCTCGGGTGAGGGATCTCCCAGCGGGAGAGCAGGGCCGACCAGCACCAGTTCGTGACCCTGTGGGGATGCTACGCCGCCAACCGCACGCCGTAGTATCCGCCCAAGGACAGACCCACCACCACGGCCTTGTCGACGTCACAGGCGTCCAGGACGTCGGCGGCGTCGGCGGCAAAGGCATCCGGGGTGTACCGGCCCGGGTCAGAAGTACGGACAGAGCGACCGTTGCCCGGACCGTCGTAGGTCACCACCCGGAAATGGCGGGCAAGGTAATGGACCTGCATCTTCCAGAACCGCGAGTGGATGATGGTCCAAGTCGGCAACAGCAACACGGTCGTATCACCCCTGACGAACACCTCAAATGCGATCATCCGCGGCGTCAACACCGACGGGCTGGCCGACCGGGTGATCCTGGCACGGAGCACTGACTTGGACCTGACCGGGGGCGATGAAGAACTGTGTCTGACCGGAAACCTGGCGGACCGCGGCCAGTCCTTCATGACGCGTGTGACATCGTGACCACCCGTGAAGCTCAGCTAGTGGTTGAAAATCCACCAACTAGTGGACGATTTTCCACTCGAAGCTGTACCATCTTCGTATGGGGCTCTTGGCACGGCATGCCACTTCTCTTGTGCAGTCGGCGTTGGCCGATACCCCAGTGGTCTTCATCGGCGGCCCACGTCAGGCCGGTAAGAGCACGCTGGTCCAGCAACTGCTGGACGACACAAGGCCGCTCACGTATGTGACGTTGGATGATCCGACAACC
>JBBSNE010000090.1:0-9164 GCA_038232815.1 Euzebyales bacterium
CGACGAGGCTCCCGCCGACGACGAGCCGGCTGACACCGGGGGCGACAGCGTCCTGGTATTTGGCACCACCGAGATGCCGTCCACCATCGACCCGGCGGACGTCTATGAGAAGTTTGCATCAGACGTGTTGTTCAACACCACCAACCGCCTGGTGGAGTTCCAACCCGACACCGGTGAGATCGGGCCCGGGCTGGCCGAGGAGTTCGAGATCTCCGATGACGGTCTGACCTACACGTTCACCCTGCGCGAGGGCGTCACGTTCCAGGACGGCAGCGAGTTCACGTCCGAAGACGTCGTGTACTCCCTGAACCGGTCGTTGAACATCAACCACCCCGACGGCGCGTCGTTTTTGATCAGCGGGATCGAATCCATCGAAGCCCCCGACGACTTCACCGTCGAGATCACCATCGCGGAGGAGAACTCGACGTTCTTGTCCCGTCTGAACTACACCGTCGGCACGATCCTGCCCAGCGACTCCGACGTCTATGACGCCCCCGAGGAGAAGTTGGAGGCCGCCGGAGAGGACGATGCCGCGGCAGAGAACCTGCTGGAGGAAGCCGAGGGCTTCCTGACCCAAGACGCCATCGTGGGCACCGGTCCCTATGAGATGACCGACTACCAACCCGGCGTCACCATGACCCTGGAACGGTTCGAGGACTACTGGGGTGAGGCCCCGGCCATCGACACCGTCCGGGTGCAGTTCTTTGAATCCACCACCCAGATGCGCAACGCGCTGGCGGCCGGTGAAATCGACCTGGCAGTCAACGACCTGGACCCCACCGAGACCGCAAGCCTTGAAGGTGAAGAAGGAATCGAGATCCTGACCGACGCAGGCGGTCGCATCAGCTACATCGTCATCGACGTGACGCAACCGCCGTTTGACGACCCCGCCGTGAGGCAGGCCATCGCGTCAACCATCGACCGGGACCGAATCGTGGAAGAGGCGTTCGAAGGACAGGCCAAGCCGCTGTACTCGATGATTCCAGACAACTTCGACGCCAGCACCGATTTCATCACCGAGATCGAGGTGGACGAGGCTGACTTGGCTGAGACACCGATCGAGTTCGAGTTGTGGTACCCCGCTGACCGCTACACCAACCAGGCCGAGGTGGCGGAGGTGATCAGCCGGTCGTTGAATGAGTCCGGACTGTTCAACGTGACGACCAACACCGCAGACTGGGCCACGGAGTACTCAAACCAGCTGAACACGGGTGCCTATGGTGCCTACTTGCTGGGGTGGTACCCCGACTACCTGGACCCCGACGACTACATCGAGCCGTTCTACGACTCCGAAGACACCTTCATCGGATTCTATGGCTCCGAGGAGATGGACCAGCTGATCCTTGAGGAGCAGCAGGCCGAACCCGGCAGCGACGAGCGAGCAGAGATCTTCGATCAGATCCAGCAGCTTGCCGCTGAGGACATGCCCTTCATCCCGTTGTACTCCGAAGGCCAAGAGGCCTACTTCAACGAGCGTGTCCAAGGTGTCGAAAACACCTTGGGTCCCGCGCAACAGACCTGGTTCTACGTCCTGTCCCTGGGCTAGACCGGATCTCCGTCTAACCAACCCCACAGGCCGGGCTTCGATCAGGGGCCCGGCCGTGTGCTTGACTGTGGGGGTCCGTAGATCACCTACCGGGAGGGCGCATGGCAACCAGACAGGGGGGCTCGGGACTGGGCCGCTACATCTTGGTCCGACTGGCCTTGGCCCCGATTTTCTTGTTGCTGCTGTTGACCCTGCTGTTCGTGCTGCTGCGGATTCTTCCTGGTGACATCGTCACGGCCTCGTTGGCGGGGCGGGCCAGCGAAGAACGGATCGAGGCGGCGCGTGCCGCGGCCGGGGTCGATCGGCCGATCGGCGTGCAGTACGTGGAGTATCTGGGGGACATTGTCACCGGCGACTTTGGGGAACCACTCAGTGACCCCCGGTCGGTGGGGGGACTGGTGGGCGACCTGTTGCCCGCAACGATCGAACTGACGTTGTTTGCGATGTTGATCGCGGTGCCGCTGGGAATTCTGCTTGGCTCGGTGTCGGCGCGGTTCCGTGATACACCGCTGGATGGTGGGGTACGGCTGTTCGGCATCATCAGCTTTTCCATCCCGGTGTTCTGGCTGGGTATCCAAGCCCAGTTGGTGTTCAGCAATTGGCTTGGCTGGCTGCCTACCGGCAACCGTATCTCGGCACGTGTGACACCAGTCGATGGGCCCACCGGCTTCTACGTCCTTGACGGGCTCATTGCCGGCAACAGCGAGTTCACCTGGACAGCGTTGCAACATCTCATCTTGCCCGGTGCCACGCTCGGTTTGGTCATCTCTGGCGTCTTCATCCGGTTGGTGCGCGTCAACATGTTGCAGACGTTGCGTGCGGACTATGTGGAGAGCGCCCATGCCAGAGGTGTGGCCGAGCGACCCGTGCTCTTTCGCCACGCGTTCAAGAACGCGCTGGTGCCGGTCATCACCATCATGGGCCTGCAGTTCGCGCTGTTGCTGGGCGGCGCGATCTTGACCGAGACCACCTTCAGTTGGCCCGGTATCGGGTCGAAGGTCGTGGATTTCTTGAACGCAAGGGACTACGTCGGGGTGCAGGTGTTGGTCACCATCATCGCCATCCTGATCGTCATCGTGAGCGTGATCATCGACATCATCAACGGCCTGATCGATCCGCGGGTCAGGTACTGAAGTGGCCACCGACACCAACACAAGCGCACCGCTCGCGGAGCCACCTGCCCAAACCGACCCCTCCAGTTCGCCGCTCACCCGTCTGAGGAAACGACTGGAGCATGCGCTGCGGCCCTGGCGGCGGGCCAACCCAGGCGCCAGATATCTGGTCATCGCCGGGGTGTTGATCACCCTCATGTTCCTGGTGATGGCAGTCTTTGCGGACACCGTGGCCCCCTTCGGTCAGGATCAGTACTGCTCCGATGAGTTCTTCAACCCTGAAAACGGCGCGTGCATCGGTGCCGGGCCCGACGAACAAATCCCCAACCGGGCCGCACCCAGCAGGCAGTATCCGTTCGGGACGACCGATACTCGGTTCGACGTCCTCAGCCGGGTGATCCTCGGCGCCCGGATTGCCTTTGCGGTGGTGGCCTTTTCAACCGCCCTGGCCATGCTGATCGGGGTGCCCCTGGGGTTGTTCAGCGGCTATATCGGCGGACGGTTCGACAAGGTCATGGTCCTGGTGATGGACTCGATCTACGCCTTCCCGTCACTGCTGTTGGCCCTCATCATCGCCTTTGCCCTGGGCTTGCGCCTGGAACAGTTGGGCATCGACGCGCCCTTCGTCCCAGCCGCAGTGGCGGTTGGGACGGTCTACATCCCCCAATACTTCCGGGTCATCCGCAACCACACGCTCAGCGTCAAGGAAGAACCGTTTGTGGAGGCGGCGCGGTCGCTGGGTGCCAGTCGCACCACGATCGTGTTTCGCTACATCTTCTTCAACGTCGTGTCGTCCATCCCCGTGTTGTTCACCCTGAACGCGGCCGACGCGGTGCTGACCCTGGCCGGGCTGGGGTTCTTGGGTTACGGCATCCGTTTCCCGACCGCTGAATGGGGTCTTGACGTCAACCTGGGTCTTGCTGATTCCGTAGCCGGATTCTGGTGGACCGCATTTTGGCCGGGCGTGGCCATCACGTTGCTGGTCACCGGGCTGTCGCTGATGGGGGAGGGGTTGAACGACATCGTCAATCCGCTGCTGCGGGTCAAGGGGTACCGCGGCAAGGTCAAACTGAGCGCTCGCGAGTCCCTCAAGTTGGCCGGCGATCGGGACCCTGATGCCATGGAGGCCGCCCCACACAGGGCCGGCACGGGGGAGGCAAGTCGATGACGACGGCCGCGACCAACCAACACGTGCTGTCCGTCCGCAACCTGCGGGTGGCCTACTCGACACCGACCGGGTATCTGCATGCCGTCGACGACGTCAGCTTCGACCTGTCGGCGGGGGAGTCGTTGGGGGTGGTGGGGGAATCCGGTTGCGGGAAGTCCACGATGGGCAAGGCGCTGATGCAGTTGTTGCCCCCAGGTGCACAGATGAGTGGGTCGGTCCAGCTGAAGGACGACGAGCTGGTCGGGGTGTCACGGCGGGACCTGCGTCGGATCCGCGGTGAGGAGATGGCCTTGGTGTTCCAAGAGCCGATGACCCGTCTGGATCCGCTCATGAAGATCAGCACCCATTTCGTCGAGGCCATCCGTGCCCATCGGCCGCGGACCAGCAAGTCCGCGGCGCGGGAGATGGGGCGCAAGGCCATGGCCCAGATGGGGATACCGCCGACCCGCGCGGACAACTACCCCCATGAGTTCTCCGGTGGGATGCGGCAACGCATCATGATCGCTCTGGGCGTGGTCATGCAACCATCGATCATCGTGGCGGACGAACCAACGACCGCCCTTGACGTGATCGTTGAGGCACAGATCCTGGATTTGTTGGATCGGTTGCGCCGCGACGAGGACCTGGGGCTGATCCTGATCACCCACAACCTCGGCATCGTGGCCGAGACGTGTGATCGGGTCGCGGTCATGTACGCCGGCCGTATCGTGGAACTGGGACCGGTGGAGGAAGTCTTCACTACGCCGAAGCACCCATACACCCAGGGGCTGCTGCGCAGTGTGATCAGCGTCGACACCACCGAACTGGCGTCCATCGAAGGATTCCCACCTGATCTACAGCATCCTCCCGCGGGTTGTCGGTTCGCACCGCGCTGTGACCAGGTGTTCAGTGATTGCCCGGTCACCGACCCGCGGTTGACAGCGGTCACGGATCACACGGCGGCTGCATGTCTGCTGTATGACGGGGCGTACCCCCCAGAGCACCGTGAGGGGGCGCACGCGTGATCACCGATCCGCCGACGGTCGATCACCTCTCACCCGTCCAGCCTGGCGTGGACACCACCGCAAGCGATGGGGTGCTGTTGCGGGTGCGCGACCTCCACACCCATTTCCATCAACGGGGCAAGTTGTTCGGGGGCGGCGGATCCTCGGCGGTCAAGGCCGTCGACGACGTCAGCTTCGACCTGCGCGAAGGCGACATCTTCGGACTGATCGGAGAGTCGGGCTCTGGCAAGACCACCTTGGGACGCACCATTTTGGGCCTGGCGCCCGCCACATCCGGGTCGGTGTGGTGGCGTGGAATCAACCTGGCTGACATCAACGAGAAGCGTTTTCGACCCCTCCGACGCCAGATGGGGATGATCTTCCAGGACCCGAATGCCTCACTGAACCCGGCCATGACCATCGTCCAAGGGGTCGGACACCCGTTGCAGATCCATGGGATCACCAGCAACAAACGGGAAATACGGCGGCGTGTCGCCGAGATGCTGGAACGCTGCGGCTTGACCCCCGCCGAACGCTATCTGGACACTTATCCCGAGGACGTGTCCGGGGGTCAAAAGCAACGCGTCGTCATCGCCAGGACCCTGATCACCGAACCTGAGCTGATCGTTGCGGACGAACCCGTTGCCGCCCTGGACATGTCAGTGCGGGCCAAGGTGTTGGAACTGATGCTGGACCTGAAAGACCAACTGGGGCTGACCTACGTCTACATCACCCACGACCTGACCAGCGGCCGGTTCGTGTGCGATCAGATCGGCATCATGTACCTGGGGGAGTTGGTGGAGTGGGGGAGCGCCAGCGCGATCTATGACGACCCCAAGCATCCCTACACCACGTCGTTGCTAGAGGCGGTTCCGCTGCCGGACCCATCTCGTAAAGGCCGGGACAAGCAACTTCCGGTCGGTGAGATTCCCGATGCGTTGAATCCCCCCACGGGGTGCACGTTCCACCCCCGTTGCCCACGTGCTTTCGAACCTTGTGGTTGGGAGGGTGAGGACCTGGTTGACTTCTTCGAGCGGCGCTGGACCGAGGTGGATGCCGACACCTTCGACCGTGAACTTGATGCGACCGGGCCGTTGACCCAGGTCACCACTGATCGCTTCGTTGCCCGGTTCAAGGCGGCCAGCCCCGACGCGTTGATACCGCTGCTGAACACGCTACGGACATCTGGCCAGGATCCAATCTTTTCCGCAGTTCGCGACATCGCGACCGAAGGCGGGGACGTGGTCGTCCGGTTCGAGGACGGGCCCGCCCCGGCACTGCAGCCGGTGGCGGGTCGAATGGTCGCCTGCCACCTGCACGGCATCGTGCCGCGACCCTGACAGACGCCGGCGACGACAAGTGATGGTTGTGGCCGGTCGACCGGGGTACCGTATCGGGCGGTACCGACCATGACTGCGCTGCTCCCTTCGCCAGCTGCCGGACCCCTCGACGAGGGGGTTGTCGTGCGGGCCCTCGACGGCGGCCCCGCGACGGTCGGGTCAGTTCCCAGCGGGAAGGCGTTGGTCCTCAACGCCTCGATGGAACCGTTGTGTGTGGTGTCGGCGCGCCGGGCATTGGTGTTGGTGTTGACCGGCAAGGCTGAGCTGTTGCATGCCGGGGGCGGCCGGTTCCACAGTGAGCACATGGAGGTGCCGACCCCCTCGGTTGTCCAATTGCGTCGCTATGTCCGGGTCCCGTATCGCCACAGGGCGACCCTGACCCGCCGGGGGGTCTTCATACGCGACGGGCATGCGTGTCAATATTGCGGCCGCCCGGCCGAAAATATCGACCACGTTCACCCCCGTAGCCGTCATGGCGCACACGAGTGGGAGAACGTGGTCGCCGCATGTATGGGCTGCAATTCTCGCAAGGGCGACCGAACGCTGAAAGAGGCGGGAATGACGTTGAACCGGCGTCCCTTCGCGCCGAAGGCCGCCTTTTGGATGGTCGTCGCCGTGGGCCGGGTCAAGCCCGAGTGGGAGATGTACCTGGGCGACGCCCTTGACGCTGCCTGACCCGGTTTCTGGGTAGGGTTCCCCCATGGCAGCTTCAGGTGGGTCCAAGGCAATTGTGGCGGCATTGGTCGCAAACGCGGGCATCGCGGTGGCGAAGTTCGTGGGGTTTTTGATCACGGGTTCGTCGTCGATGTTGGCGGAGTCGGTGCACTCGGTGGCCGACAGCGGGAACCAGGGTCTGCTGTTGTGGGGGAGCAAAGCCGGCAAGCGGGAGGCCGACGACGAACGCCCCTTCGGCTACGGCCGCGAACGGTACTTCTGGGCCTTCGTGGTGGCACTGGTGCTGTTCGCGCTGGGATCGTTGTTCAGCATCTATGAGGGTTTGGAGAAGTTGGCCGACCCCCATGAGATCACCAACCTGCCGGTGGCACTGGGCATCCTGGGGTTCGGGATACTGCTGGAGGGCGGGAGTTTTTGGACCGCCATCAAAGAATCCAGGCCACTGAAGGGTCGGCTGAGTTGGTGGCAGTTCATACGGCGCAGCCGCAACCCGGAATTGCCGGTCGTGCTGCTCGAGGACTTCGGGGCCCTGATCGGTCTGGTCGTGGCGTTCGTCGGCATATTGCTCGCCTCGACCGTCGATCCGGTCTTTGATGCCTATGCGACCTTGATCATCGGGGGCTTGCTGGGCATCATCGCCGTCATCTTGGCCATCGAGATGAAAAGCCTGCTGATCGGGGAGACCGCAGCACCTGACGCAGCCGAGAAAATTCATAACGTGCTGGTCGCCAACCCGGCGGTGGAGAAGGTCATACGGATGCGGACGATTCATGTGGGGCCGGATGACCTGTTGGTTGGGGCCAAACTTGAGATCACCGGCACGATGGCATTCGACGACGTTGCCGATCTGGTGACCCGCTTGGAGGAAGAAATCACAGAGGTCGTGCCGCAGGCGACCTACATCTATCTGGAGCCAGGACGGGTCCACGCCCCAGTCTAGATCCGGCCTCCAGGTCAGATTTTGGCGTTCTTGCCGATCACGACGATGCCCTCGTCGGTCACGGTGAAGCGTTCCCGGTCCACGTCCAGGTCCACGCCGATCTGTTCGCCCTCCGGGACGTCGACGTTCTTGTCGATGATGGCGTTGCGGACGACCGCATGCCGACCGATGTTGACGTTGTGCATCAACACCGAATCGATGACCTGGCTGTAAGAATGGATGTGGACACCGGGGGAGAGGATGCTGCCCACGACGCTGCCACCGGACACGACGACACCAGGGCAGACCATGGAGTTCACCGCCCGGCCCATCCTGTCACCGTCGTTGTGGACGAACTTGGCTGGGGGTCGCGGTGGTGACCACGACATGATCGGCCAGCGGTCGTTGTACAGGTTGAACGTCGGTCGTAACGTCACCAGATCCAGTGAGGCGTCCATGTAGGTCTTGATGGTCCCCACATCACGCCAGTAGCCACGATCGCTGTCGGTCTGCCCGGGCCACCAGTTCGCGCTGAAGTCATAGACCGCGGCCTCGCCCCTGTCCACCAGGAACGGGATGATGTCGCCGCCCAGGTCGGCATCAGAGTCCTCGCGTTCCGCATCTCTGGTGACCGCCTTGATCAACGTGTCGGTCGAGAAGATGTAGTTGCCCATCGATGCGTAGGCAACCGTCGGATCGTCGTTGGTCGGCTTTGGGTCATCCGGCTTCTCCCTGAACGCCTCGATCTGTTGACCGTCGGCGGACGGTTCGATGACGCCGAACGCGGTTGCTTCCTCAAGAGGAACCCTGATCCCTGCCACGGTGACGCCGGCCCCGGAGTCGATGTGTTGGCGCAGCATCTCACGGGGGTTCATGCGATAGATGTGGTCGGCCCCGAACACCATGACGTAGTCAGGCTTCTCATCGCCCAGGATGTTCAAGTTCTGATAGATCGCGTCGGCCGAGCCCTGATACCACTCCTTGCCCCGACGCATCTGTGCCGGCACCGGTGTGACGTAATGGCCCAGGATGGGGGACAGGCGCCAGGTCTGGTTCAGGTGGATGTCCAGGCTGTGGCTCTTGTACTGCGTCAGGACCACGATCCGGGTGAAGTCGGCGTTGACCAGGTTTGACAAGACGAAATCGATGATGCGGTACATGCCCGCGAAGGGCACCGCCGGCTTGGCCCGATCCGTCGTCAGCGGGGCAAGCCGCTTGCCCTCACCACCGGCAAGCACCATGGCCAAGACCTTGGAGTCACGCATGGGCCGACCCTACCGTAGGCGGGGGTTACAAAACGAGGAACGCCGCAACGGCGAACGCCGTCCCCGGGGGGACGGCGTTCGCGGATACTTGCAGCAGCAGTTGGGTGTCTGGGTCAGACCCCACCCTCATAGCAGGGCGCGTCGCCGAACTCAAAG
>JBBSNE010000091.1:0-9091 GCA_038232815.1 Euzebyales bacterium
TGCTTTTGCGGCAGAACTGGCACCAGCGCGGGTTGTCGCCAAGGCATCGGGCGTCGCCCACAAGAGCGAAGGCGACTTGGTCAGGTTAGGGCTTGACGCTGACGGGGTTGTGGCCTGCTGGAACGATCTGGCAGCTGCCGGCGACGGGGCGGTGCTGATCGCTGAGATGATCACCGGAGACGTCGAGCTGATCGTCGGCGGTCTACGTGACGACCTGATCGGCCCCGTAGTCAGCATCGGACTGGGCGGCGTGACCGCCGAAGTCAATCCCGACGTGGCCTATTTGTTGGCTCCGACGTCCCCCAGCGAGCTTGTAACAGCGGTCTCACAATTGCGGGGCACGGATCTGTTCGGACCCCTCCGTGGCCGACCCCCGGTCGACATGGCCGCTCTGCATCGCATCGTCGACGCAGTCGCTGGGGTCCTCCTGGCTGACCCAGACGTCGTCGAGGTCGACTGCAACCCCGTGGTCGTCACCCCATCGGGGCAGCCGGTTGTGTTGGACGCCTTGGTCGTGATGGAAAACAGCGCCCCGTGAACGCGGCGGCCACAGACTCGAGCCCGCATCACGACCGATCCAAAGATGCGTCGGCATCTGATCAGACCGGTATCGATGCCGCCACGCGTGACGCCGGTATCCGTTGGACGGCCCGCCACGCCCACGAAGGAGCCGCTTTCTTCCGTGACCTGATCGACGCCAGCGGTATTCGGCCGGACGACATCACCGGTGCTGCGGATCTGCACCGGTTGCCGTTCACGACGAAGGAGCACCTGCGTGAACATGGTCCCTGGGGGTTGACCGCGGTGCCGATGGCTGATGTGGTGCGAATGCACTCGTCCTCAGGGACCACCGGGCGTCGCACGATCTGCACCTACACCCAACCTGACCTTGATGCCTGGACACAGCAGTTTGCCCGTTGTTACTCTTACGCCGGGGTGTCACACGACGACCGGGTCCAAATCGCGGTCGGGTACGGGCTGTGGACCGCCGGCGTGGGATTCCAGGCCGGCGCCGAAGCCGTCGGTGCGATGAGCGTGCCGACTGGTCCCGGTAATACCGACCTGCAACTTGAAGCCATCCTGGAGCTGAAAACGACGGTGCTGGGGGCGACTGCCAGCTTCGCGTTGCTGCTGGCTGAGCTGATCGATCAACGCGGACTACGCGATGAGGCGGCTTTGCGCGTTGGGATCTTCGGCTCAGAACGCTGGGGGGAGGCAACACGACGGCGCATCGACCAGACCCTCGGAATTGAATCCTTCGACATCTACGGTCTGACCGAGCTTTGGGGGCCCGGCACGGGTATCGAATGTCACCTGCACAACGGCATCCATGTGTGGAGTGACCATTATCACGTTGAGGTGGTGGATCCCGAGACGCTGGAACCGGTGCCTGAGGGGCAGCCCGGCGAGCTGGTTTTGACCACACTGGGTAAGCAGGCCACCCCCTTGTTGCGGTACCGCACACGCGACATGTCCAGCCTGCTGCCAGGACCCTGCGATTGTGGCAGCCCTCATCCGCGCATTGCCCGTCTGACCGGGCGAACCGATGACGCCTGCAAGATTCGCGGCGTGCTGGTCGTCCCCGCCCAGGTCGACATCGTGCTCGGGCCCATGCACGACCACACCTCGGGTGAGTTCCAACTGCACGTCGATCGTGACGAGCGTGGCCGAGACATCGCCACGGTGCGCGTTGAAACCAGCCACCCTGCGCCGGCGACATTTGCCGAGGAGGTCGCGGTCCGGCTTCGCGACCACATCGGTGTGCGCATCGATGTCGAACCGGTTGGCATCGGGACGTTGGGACGGTCCGAACGTAAGACCGCCCGCCTGTTCGATCATCGCGATCCGTGATGGCCGGCGCTGAACCCCCGACCATCCGGTTCACGTACCTGGACACTCCTCACGGTCGCGTTCATGCCGCCGTCTGTGAGCCGGCATCGCCGGTCGGCCCCCCCGTCGTGCTGTTGCATCAGACGCCCCGGTCCTGGGATGAGTACCGTGAGGTGTTGCCACTGCTGGGCGCCAGACGTCGCGTGATCGCACTTGACACCCTCGGTCACGGCGCCAGCGACCCGCCAGCCGATCACACCATCGAGGCCTACTCCCAGGGCATCAGGTCGGCGTTGCACGTCTTGGGGATCGGTCGCTACGACCTTGTCGGCCATCACACCGGCGGGGTCGTCGCCGCCCTGGTCGCCGCCCAAGCCCCTGACGCGGTCAGAGCGTTGGTGCTGTCGTCCACACCGTGGGTTGACGAAGCCGGCCGCGCGGCTCGTGCCGCCCGGCCGCATACGTTGGATGCGGTCACGCCCGTCATGGACGCAAGCCATCTGGTCGAGCTGTGGCAGGGTCGGCGCGACTTCTATCCACCCGACCGTCCCGATCTGGTTGACCGCTTCATTGTTGATGCCCTGCGTGCTGATGACGGCCCCCGTGGTCACCGTGCGGTGGCTGAGGCACGGATGGAGCGGTGGGTCGCAGATGTCGCTGCACCGGTTCTGCTGGTCGGGCATGCACAGGATCCCCACGCGTTTCCAGACGTCGCGCGGCTTCGGCACGCGTTGCAGGCATGCGGTGTGTCGGTTGCCGAGAAGGTGATTGCCCGGGGGATGGTGCCGTTGGAACACACCGCCACCGATTTTGCCGATGTCGTCGAGACGTTTTTGGCCGCCATTGACAGCGACGCAGACGATCGGGGTCGCCGTGCCCCCGCCGAGGGCGTGTGAACCCGGTCGCTTTCGGGCTTGCGTTTGGGGCGGCCATTCTGCACGCCTCGTGGAACATGGTCGTCAAGGACAGCAGCGACCGACTCTTGAACATGTGGGCCATCATCTTCCTACCCGGATGTGTGTGCATACCGTTGGCGTTGGTGGTGCGGCCCGACATCGGTGCCATTGCGGTCATGGTGGCCGTCTCAGCCATGGTGCACACGACAAACGACATGCTCATGGCCCGCGCCTATGACCTTGTCGACCTCTCAGTCGCCTATCCACTGGCTCGCGGATTCAGCCCTGCCCTGATCGCAGTCGGTGGCGTCTGGCTGTTGGGCGATGCGTTGTCGGCAGCCGCCGTCGTCGGCATCGTGCTGGTCGCAGGTGGGATCGTGTCCTTGGCGACGGGCCAGTTCGACCCTCGGGGTGTGACGGTCGCGCTGACCGCCGCCGTCGCGGTGGCCAGCTACACGCTGCTGGACGGCGCCGGCGTCCGCACGCTTGGAAGCGCGCCAGCGTTCATCACGGTGTCCTTTCCTGCCCATGCAGCCCTTATGACGATTGTGACACTGAAGCTTCGGGGGCCAGCGGCGATGGGCGCCTTTTTACGGCGCGAGCGAAACCGGGTCGCCGGGACAGCAGTCGCAGCCCCTGCGTCGTATGTATTGGTGTTGCTCGCGATCGAACGGGCACCGATCGGGCTGGTGTCGGCCATCCGAGAAACCTCATTGGTGATCGCCGCAATCCTGGGCGTGATCGTGCTGAAGGAACGCCTGACACGGCGACGCATCAGCGCTGCCGTCGTGATCACTTTTGGCGCCGTTACCCTTGCCCTGAACTGAGCCGGTGTTGTTTATATCAGTCGGTCGCCTGGGCCAAGAACTTCAACGCGATCTCGTTGTAGGCGTCGGCCTGTTCGTGTTGTGGCCAGTGGCCGCAGTCGTCCAGCAATTCAAGTTGTGATCCGGGGATGTTTTCGTGCATCAACTCTGCCTCGGGCACCTCACCGAAAGGGTTTTGACGACCCCACACGATCAGGGTGGGCACATTGATTCGTTGCATCGTCTCGGGGCGCAACAAGTTGCGTTGTCGACGCTCCATCTGTTGGAGCGACAACAGGTTGTCGACGTTGGCCTGGAACTCAGGCCTGTGATAGATCTCATAACGGACTTTGACCAGCTCCTCACTGACATCACGGTCGGGGTCGGCCATCAGCAGGCGCAGACGATCGCGTGTCAATGCGATGTCGTCGTCGGTCACGGCCGCCGTCGTGGTGCGGATCAGACGTTCCATGATCTCGGGGTTGGCCTTGGTGCCACCGGGGGCGATCAGTTGCAGGGTCAAGGCACGCTCACCATGGTCTGCACCGATGTAGGCACTGACCCAGCCGCCCAGTGACTCACCGACAAAATGTGCCCGGTCGATCGACTGGGCATCGCAGTAGGCCAGGACATGATCGACGTAGTCAGGCAACTCATAGGGATGATCGGGTTTGCCTGTATAGCCGTGGCCCAGCAGGTCGATGAGATGAACCCGAAATCCCGCATCCACGTACGGCTTGACGTTGCGGATGAAGGCCTCAAGGTGGCCGGAGGTGCCATGGGTGAACACCACATCAGGGCCGTCGCCGGCGACCAACGCCCGGGTCGAAACCCCGTCAGCGTCGACCCATGTCAACGCAAAAGGCGTGTCACAAAGCGTGCTCCAGATACTCATACCGACGTCCTCTCAAGATCGATCAGACCGGCCGCCATGCCGGTGTACCACTCGTGCATCGGCGCATAGGCCAGCGCCTGTCCCGGTTTGAACCCACAGGCAGCCGCCATCATCAACCACGAACGCAACTCGTTGCCGCCGTTTCCCGCGACCTCTGTCAGCGTGTCCTCAAGCTCCGTCAGGTCTTCCAGCGTGCCGTTCTCCAGACGTGCCAAGACATCTTCGTCAAACTCGCTGTTCAGCAGGGCTTTGGACTTCAGGATGATCTCACGGCGACGGGCGTCATATGAGGCCCAGTCGGT
Organism: Euzebyales bacterium; assembly: GCA_038232815.1. Taxonomy (GTDB): domain Bacteria; phylum Actinomycetota; class Nitriliruptoria; order Euzebyales; family Euzebyaceae; genus Euzebya. The sequence goes on from JBBSNE010000091.1 coordinate 4,730, forward strand.
GCGACCGTTCAGCCAGGCTTTGACCATGAACTCGTCGTCATCCCCGTCAGGCGTACGCCAATCGGGCCATGGCAGATCATGGGACAACCCGCCCGATGCGATGACGGCAACCCGCCGGTCCAGGCCATCGCCGGAAACGCCGCGTGCAAGGGCACGTCCCAATGCCACACAACGTGACAGTGCCGGTAGGGGCGGGGCGAACATGTTGACCACCAACGGGACAACTGCCACGTCCAACCCGGCCAGCACGTATTGCACCGCATGACTGATGCCATGGTCCACCTGCAGTTTGCCTGAAAAGGCAAGGTCAAACCCGTCGGCGACGACACGGTCACACAGCGACTGAGCGAACTCAATATCGGTGGGCAGGGGCCCTTCGGGCGTCCCGGACTCCCCAGCGGCGGTCACGTCCCCCACACCAAGGGTGAACGAGGGCATCAGATCCAACCACAACCCCCGAAAGTGGTTGGACCCGATCACGATGGCGACGTCGGGCTTTGATGCCTCGACCGCTTGGCGGCACTGCGCAAGCGCGTCACGAAACCGCGACGCGCCCTCCATGTCTTCGGTGTCATCCCAATGAGTGTTCATCAAGGTCGAATGAGACGCGGCCACGCCCAGGACGATGTTGCTCATGTTGTCTCCTTCGTAGAGCTGCACAGGATCAAAGCGGTATGCACAAGTACGCGGGTCAAACGGACCATCGAGTCAGCGGTGACCGTGTTCATGCCTGCTGCGAAGTCCAACTCGCCACCATCGACCTGCACCTTCGGCAGGCCGATCCTGGCCGTTGGGATCCCCCTGTTACGCAAAATGTTTGCATCGGTGGCGCCGGACTGGCCGGTCGGGGCGGTGTGGTCGCGACCCTCCTCCCGTTCCCACGCGGCGATGCAGGCCTGCACCACCGGGGCATCGGCAGGTGTTTGGCTGCCGGGGATCGCCAAGGCCAACTCGACGTCGGTGCGAACACCGGTTTTGTCCGCCCACTCCTCAACCACAGCCGCAACCTCGCGGCGGGCGGAAAGGGGCGACTGATCCGGGGCCAACCGCAGGTCCAGCCGCAGCCGGCAACTGGCGGGCACGGTCGCCGCCACCTGGGGCAGACCGCCGTCGATGGCTGACACCACACCTTGTGGCGCCACCTCACCCGTAGTGTGGTCACGCGGGTAGGTGTCACGTAGCCATGCCTCCAACCGTTGCACCAGCCCTGCCGCCTCACCGATGGGGTTGCGATAGTCGATGCGATGGCGCGCACCCACGTAGCTGTGCAGGCCGTGCACCGTCACGTCGACCCAGGCCAGCCCGACCTCTTGACGACTGACGGCCCAATGAGATTTGGCGATCAGAGCTTGGTCTGCCCAGACGCCTTGTTCCAATAAAAACGAGGCACCGACACCTTGGCCAATGTGTTGTCGGTCGCTGCCGGGATCGGCATTGGCTGGCATACCACCTGCGCCGAAGGCAACCAGCACATCCCCGGTCAATGGCACAGCGGCGGCAGCCAGTACCTCGGCCGCTGCCAGCACACACGCTGCATGCCCCTTGGGATTCATCGCCCCCAGCCCCCGAATGACGTCGCCATCCACCAGCGCTTGTGGCCACATGTGGTCGGCCATAACCTCACCGGCCCAGGGCAGATCATGCGCTGCATCGCCGCTGGACAGGGTGTCGATCGGGGCGTACAGCAACAGATCGGGGCTCGTGCGGGTGCTGCGCAGGCGACCCCAGGCGCTGCCTTGCCGATCATCGATGGGTTGCACATGGCTTTCCAAGCCCATCTTGGTCAGCAATGTCCCGATCACACGCGCGAGCGGCAACTCACCTCCGGTGGGTGACGCCACGTCAACCAACATCACCGTCAACTCCATCAGACGGTCGGGTGTGATCCCGCCCAGGACCTCATCAAGTTTCGCGGGATCGATCGTCGCTTGGCTCATGATCATGCAGGGGGTCGTCCGACCCAGGTGCCGGTCGCGCGGGTCAATAGCCGTGAAAGGTAGTCACGCCGCCATATCGCCAGCCCGACCAGCAGCACCACGACAACGCCTGCGTCGGTCCGTTTCATGCGTCGTGCTCTTGATCCAACCAGGCTGAAACGACACCGTGGTAGTCACATGGCCGCTCCTCCTGGAGGTGGTGAGAGGCCCGGTCCATGACATACAGCTGCCCGCGAGGGACCATGCGGGCCAACATCAGTGGATAGTCCGGGGTCAGGAAGGCGTCATGCATGCCCCACGCGAACAACACCGGACATTTGATCGCGCGCAGGTGGGATTCCAAGTCCTGCCATTCACCGCGCAGGTCATCGGAGTGCGCGGCCAATTCCATCTCTCCCGGATCCAGACATTGCTGATAGCGCAGATCTACGGTCGACTCCGGGATGCGGCTGCCGTCATACCACTCCAGGTCGGCGATCAGTTCACGCATTTTCTCCCGCGTCGGTCCTTCCCCGCCGTAAAACGCGTCCCTGGCCCGGCGGCCCCGACGCGCACCCTCGGGTAGTGGGGACAACGGCCCGTAGAAGACGGGCATGGCCCCCGTTATGACCATCGAATGGACGCGTTCGGGATAGGTCGCTGCGAAGCATATGGCGATGGTGCCGCCCCACGAGTTGCAGACCAGATCCACGGTGTCCAGACCCAACTGGTCAAGCAGTCCTTCCAGTGACTGCGCCAGGAAATCCCAGCGCGGACCGATGATGGCGCTCTTGTCCGATTCGCCGTACTGCAACAGGTCGACCAGGAACAGCTTCCGGGTCGTGGCAAACAACGACGCGACCGGACCAAAATCGGTCCAGGCCGAGCAGCCCGGTCCCCCGCCGTGCAAGAACACCGTCGGTGGGCCGTCCCCCATCTCGATGACGTGATAGAAGCGGTCGGCCACCGGCACCTGCCGCCCCGTAGGAGCGTCCAAGACGGCCGGCGAAGCCGCGCTCATGACCGTGTTGCCGGTGCCGTACCCGTGCCGACGGCTTGGGGCCCTGCAGTTTCGGAATCGCCAGATTCGGTATCGGCAGGTTCTGGATCAAACGGGTTGGGCTCGCTGCACAACCGACGCCACGCCGTCAACGACAGGTCGGGACGGTACAGCTGTTCCGGTGGGGCATCCGTCTCTTCGACCATCCAGGCGTCCTGGCTTGAAAAATCACCGTGGAACAGCCACCGGATGCCGCCCAAGTACCTGGTCCGAAACCATGCGCCGGCAAGCCCGGTCTTGAACTGCACCATCACCCCCACGTACAGGTGGCGGTGCGCATCGACCGGGACGTAGAACTCGTAGTGGATGAATTGGGGGTAGGCCACGCGTAGTACACCTGGTTGGGACACCGACACAAAGCCAGGGAACTCCTGGGCCGCGATCACGGGGTCGGGTGCGGCACCGGCGCCGGTGTTGCCCAGGGTGAAGTCGGTGTCCTCCGGCGGGTTCAATTTCCACCACCGCTTGTTCGTCCAGGTGCCCAGGCCAGGGAAGTGGGCATCCCAATGGACCTCGTCCTGGACCCGGTAGATCCATCTGCCGCGCCGTTCGATATGGGTCATGTTCCATGTCGGCATGGTCTTGAACAGCCGCCAGATGGAGGTGCGGTGCAGGTATTTCGCGTGCCCCTCGTCAAACCCGTTCTCGCATGCCAGACGCCAGTTGCCGGTCCGCTCATCGATGCGGCCGCCGACAGTGCACGGGGCTTTCCCGGTCAGCTCCGCAGGAAGCTGATCGTCAATTGGATGGGGATCACGGTCACCCAGCCACAGCCAGACCAACCCCAGTCGCTCTTCCAAGGGGTAGGTCTGGACCGATGCCTTGCCGCAGATCGGCGAGTCTGGTCCGTCGGTGATGACAGCCTTCAACACGCCGTCGTTCAACGCGAACGTCCAGCCGTGATAGGCACATGAGACTGTTCCCGGGAACTGCTGGTCGCCCTGTGACAGCGGGACACCGCGATGGGGACAACGATCATGCAAACCGTAGGCACGACCATCCACGTCACGCATGATCATGATCGTCTCGCCGCCCAGCGTGATCTCTTGAGGATCCGTCGTCAGGGCGTTTGACCACTTCACCGGATACCAGTAATTGCGCAACCCTGATTCGGCGGCGTCATAGACGGGCCACGTAGACCAGTCTCCTCTGCCTCGTCCTTTCTTGCGGGTCGTCATCGCGTGTCCTTGGTTGCGTGCGAGGGTTTCGTGTGGGGGGTGGTCTGATCCACGGTTGGGCTGAACCGACAGCCGACCTGTCCCAGTGGTCCGAAGTCGGCATGGACCACATCGCCTGGGCCGACTGCGACCATGGGTCCCAGCGCCCCTGTCATGACCAGGTCGCCGGCTTGCAGCGGTGTACCACGACGGGCCAATTCGTCGGCCA
>JBBSNE010000092.1:0-9022 GCA_038232815.1 Euzebyales bacterium
CAAGACTGGTCCCGCGTTCCAACTCCAATTGACGTTTCACCCTGGGATAGCGGTCGGCGTCGGACGGAAACCCTCCGGTGTCCCAGGCGGCCGTGGCGGCCACGAAGGCGACCAGTTCTTCGTGCAATGACGTTCCCCGTCGTCGTAACGCCAGGTCATAGCCCTTCAACATGTGATCTGAGGCCGTGGCTGCGGCGGTCCAGGCGTCTCGAACCACTGCCGGACCAAAGCGCTGGGACAGCCACACGTTCCAGACGTAGGCACCGTAGGACCGATCAAAGCCGCCCCGTGCATAGCTGAAATCGGTCAAGGGCAGGCCGGGGTCGGCCACGAAGTCGGCAAGGTATTGGGAGCGGGTGTCGACATCGGGATAGACACGCTGCTCCAACCACACTGCGGTCGCCTCATACGCCCAGCCCTCGGCGTCATAGGCGATACCGAACTGCACCAGGTGGCTGAACTCATGGGCGGCGGTCGACCGCAGTGCTCCCATCCAGTCCGGTGCAAAGCCCGCGTAGTCGTTGTCCATCACCAGATAGCCATACGCGTCCTGGCAGGCGGTACACAGCGATTGATCGTCTGCCGCGGCATACCCGTAGGCACCCGCATCCAGGTCGACAAAGTAGACGTCGATCTTGTCGTTGCCGCCCAAGACACCGTCAGGGGCAGGAGGGGGCCACGCCAGCTGGTCGATCTGTACCCGCCAGACATCTTCGAACACCGCCGCGGCCTGCTTCAAGAAGGCGGGCCGTGTGACGTCGTCGGTCTGCGACGTCCAGTGCAGCCGAAAGTGTGCCGTGTCCATGTGGTGGCGTGCGCTTTGTGGGGCGGTGAAGGCGTCCTGACCGTTAGGATCGCCGTCCGGCCGAGCCATGACGCGGGGCAGTGGCGCTGAGGATCGGTTGGCATCGGCGGTCAGCGGCACGGTGGCCCCTGAGGCGGCGGCCAGCGTGAGGACCAGCGCAACGACCGCCGTGGTCCAGGCCCGATTCCTCAAGCCGACCACGCCGGGTCTGCACGCAACGCAGAGATGACGCCGGCACCGACCACCTCGAACATCTGGTCAAGTGTGACATCCGGTCGCATCGCCGTCGGCGTCCCCTGCAACCACAGGACCGCCGCACCGTGCATGCTCGACCAGGCCATCATCGCCAGATCCCACACCTCAGGGCGGTCGGTGTCTGACACCCCCAGGCCCTCAGCGATCTGTTCGGTCAGCACACCGAACCCCCGTGCCGGAGGGCCACCGGTTTCAGCGCTGGACCGTGCGACCAGGTCAGCCCGAAACATCACCGTGAAGACGGCCGGATTGGCCACAACAAAGTCCAGGGCATCCAGTAACGCGTTCGGCAGATCGCCGTGGTGATAGTGCGAGCGGGCGGTCGTCACGGTGCCACAGTTTATCCCGACACCAAAACGTCCGGCGGCTGTCTTCGACGGCGGCTGTGCCCACAGCGAACGTCACAAGCCGTGCCGACGGCCGCCTGTCAGGACGAGCACCGGTGACCATCCTGTCGGGTCGTGTTGTACCGGGTCTCCTGGCCAGGCCACGAGGTCCGCTCGATGTCCGGGCACCAAGGCGCCGACATTCTGCTCGTCGGCGACCGCCTGATGTCCACCGATCGTGGCTGCTTCAAGGGCGGTACGTCGATCAACGTTGTGTCCGCCACGATGGGACTGCGCGGCCGCGATGCCACCCCAGGGATCCATGGGCGTCACGGTGGAGTCCGATGAGAAACACATCGTGACGCCGGCATCACGGAACCACGCCAGGGGGTTGGTGTCGACTGCGATCTCGGGACCGAAGCGATGTTCATACAGGCTTCCGGGTCCGTTCCACAAGGCATCAAAGGCCGGTTGCACGCTGGCGGTGACGCCTAACCGCGCCATGGTCCGCACCTGGGCCGGACTGATCAACTCGACGTGTTCGATTCGGTGCCGCGACAACTGCACCGCGGTGACGCCGCAGACCTGTGCAGCGCGGTCCAGGGCATCCACCGCCTGCTGGACAGCGCGGTCACCAATCGCATGGACACCGGCCCCACGGTTGTGTCGCGTCGCGGTGATGAAGAACTCCGCAACCTCTTCATCGGAATGAAACAGCGTGCCGGTCGTGGTGGTTCCGTCGTTGGTCCGATACGGCCTACTGGTCGCCGCGGTGCACGATCCGATGGATCCGTCCAAGAACAGATCGCCACCCGGGCGTAGGGCAGCATCCGAATCGATTTCCATCGAGGCCCAATAGGCGTGTACGGCGATCGGCCAGTCACCGTTTGCCCAAGCCAGCGCGTCATCACGGTCACTCAGGGCCGGAATGCCCATCTCGTGGATGCTGGTGATGCCCAGACGCAGCGCCTGGGCGCAGGTGGCGTCGCGAGCGGCTTGCAGCTGCGTGGGTGTCAACTGTGTGCGCACTGTTGCAAGTGCGACCGCGCTGGCGGCTTCCACCAACCATCCTGTGGGATCGCCCTGGCTGTCGCGGTGCACATGGTCACCGACAGCGCGCAAATCCACCTGCCCAAGGGTGTCCTGATCCACCACGCACGAGTGGCCGTCGACACGTATGAGGATCACGGTCTTGCCGGGGGCAGCTGCCGCCAACTCCTGAGCATGCGGCGGCCGCCCTTCGGGCCAGCCCCTGTCGTCCCATCCCGCGCCGAACAGCACCCGGTCACCTGACGTCAGGGCAGCCGTACGGATGACCGCCAACAGTTCGGCGACAGAAGCCACGCCGCCCAAGTCCGCGCCCTGGATCAACAACCCGGTGGCGGTCGCGTGGACGTGGGCGTCGACGAACCCCGGGGTGAACCATGCCGACCCCAGGTCGATCGTCTGATCAGCGGCAGGGGCCGACACGGGATCGCCCGTCCATACGATCGTCTCGCCCTCGGTCAACAACCCCCGATGTGTGGCATTCACCCCGCCCACCGCGGCCAGCCCCGCCCCGACGTACAGCGTGCGGGATGGCTCATGTGCGTTCACGAGGACCCAATCACGCGATGCGGCGGGCCAGCCCGGTCCCCAACACCTCAAACGCGATGTCGGGGTGATCCCTTTGTGCCTTCTCGAGCGCCACCACGGAGGCGAACAAGGCCAGATGACGGTCCTGGGAGTCGGTGACGATCATGGTCTTGAACTGACCGCGCAACGCCTCGGCCGCGGCCGGATCCACCCGGCGGGCGATCTCCCAGGGTAGATCCCGCATGCGGACAGGGCATCCGAACTCGTGCTCGAAGCGATGCTGGGCCACCTCGAACTGCAGTTGGCCAACGCCCGCCAGAATGGGTTCTTGATCTCCGAACTCGGGACGTCGCAACACATGGATGACGCCCTCCTCATCCAGTTGAACCAACCCGCGACGAAACTGCTTGTAGCGTTTGGTGTCGGTGGAGCGGACAGAGGCGAATCGTTCTGGTGAGAACGTCGGTATGGGGGGAAACGCGATCTCTGTGTCGCTGTACAGGGTGTCTCCGGGGACCAGGTCAGCGGCGCCGGTCAGACCGACGATGTCACCCGCCACGGCGACGTCGACGGTGTTGCGGTCCGCGGCGAACAACTGGTGGGCGTACTTCAGCTGGTAGTTGCGGCCCGTGCGGGCCAAGGTCGCGCTCATCCCCCGCTCGAACTCCCCGGAGTTGACACGGATGAATGCCATGCGGTCGCGATGTCGGGGGTTCATGTTGGCCTGCACCTTGAACACCTGCCCGCTGAACGGCGCATCGATCGGCTGGGCTGTTTGGTCGTGCGGCTGATCCACGACCGTGGGGCCGGGGGAGGGGGCCAGGTCGGCAAACCCCTCCAGCAACAATTTGACCCCAAAGTTCTGCAGGGCCGAGCCGAAGAAGACCGGGGTCTGTCGACCAGCCAAGAAGGCCTGCTGATCCAGGTCGCGTTCATCCAGTTCCAACAGTTCCAGCTCTTCGGCTGCCTCGTCCCAACGATCCTTGGGGCAGTCCCGGGGGTCGGCCTCGGCAAACGGTTCGGTCGTCTCCTGCCCCCGTTTGCTGCCATGGTCGGCCCGGTCATAGCGGTGCAGTTCCCCGGTCCGTCTGTCCACGATCCCCGCAAAATCCCCACCATCGGCCACCGGCCAAGTGATCGGGATCGGCTCCATCCCGATCTGGGAGGTGATGTCGTCCAACAGACCCAAGGGGGGTAATCCCGGCCGATCGCACTTGTTCACGAAGGTGACGATCGGCAGGCCGCGCTCGGCACAGACTTTGAACAACTTCAGGGTCTGCGGTTCCAACCCCTTCGCGATGTCCAGGACCATCACGGCGGCGTCGGCAGCACACAACGTCCGATAGGTGTCTTCAGAGAAGTCCGCGTGTCCCGGGGTGTCCAACAGGTTGAACCGCCAGTTTGCATAGGCGAAGTGCAAGACGGTTGAGGAGATGGAGATGCCGCGCTCTTGTTCCAGTTTCATCCAGTCACTTCGTGCTGCACGGGCCACCCGTCGAGATTTGACCGCTCCGGCTTCACCCACGGCACCGGCGAACAGCAAAAATTTCTCGGTCAGGGTTGTCTTGCCCGCGTCGGGATGAGAGATGATGGCAAACGTGCGCCGACGCTCGACGGCGTCGGTGAAGGTGGTGGGCGTTGGCGTGGACACAGCCTCACAAGACTGCCACGCCGGCGGTGGACCGGCCCGGCCCGGTATTCGTACAATGGCGATCGGGGAAGTCTTTCATCGGGCCTGGCAGGGTAGGGACTGCATCGACAACGACAAGGACACCGTCATGAAGACCAAGAAGAAGACGTTGCAGCACAAGGTCAGCGGCATCACCGATGACAAACGCCGAGAGGCGGCCACCAAGGAGGCGCGCCGACGATGGGAGGACATGCGGGAGGTGCTGGCCGACCGGGCAGATGCCCTGGGGGAAGTTGCCGAAGAGCGCTGGGACCACGCCCGGGGTACTGCTGGCCCCCAGGTCCAAAAGATTCGCGACAAGGCCGCCGAGGCCCTGGACGGCGATGTGGATGTCGATCGTCTGCGGGCAGACGTCGCGGCGGTGTCGACACAGGCTGGCCACAACTTGGTCAAGGTCGGTCAGGATTTGAAGGCGACCACCAAGAGCGAAGCCGACCGCATCATCACGGCGGTTCGCGAGTCCTCTGCGCCGGCCCAGGCCAAACAACGCCGACGTCGCCGACGTGGGCTGATCGGGTGGACACTGCTGGGCATGGTGGTGGGTGCCGCCTTGGCAATTCGGTTCGGCCCCAAAGGCCGAGACGCCGTCGACCCGGCGCAAGCTGACGCGATACTGCACAGCGTGACCGACGACCCTGCGGCCCCTGTGGCAGAGTCAGAGTCCGAAGATGCCAATAGCGACCTGATCGATTCGGCCGATCCCAAAGGGGCGTCTCACGACAGTTGAGGGTGACGTATCCGGGCCAGGGCGGCCCGTAGCCGGCCCTCGGTCGTCTTTTGCGCCGTGCCGAGTGACTGGGCGAACAAGCCGATCCGTAATTCCTCCAGCTGCCATCTGATCTGGGCCAAGCCGACCCGCTGCTGTGGCTGTAGGCGGCTTGCGACTCCGTATTCCTCCTCAAGATCGGTGATGACAGCCAAGTGCTCGATGTCGCGCCCAGGATTACGTCCTGCGGCGTCCAGACGGACCGCCATCCCCCGGACGTAGCGCGGTAGGTGGACCAGTTGCCGGCCCCCCGTCGCGGTGACGAACCCGGGATAGACCAGGCGGCCCAGTTGACGCGCCACGTCGTTGCGGGTTGCATCAAGAGCAGCTGGGGCGGGCTGGTTCAGTCGTTGCTTGACTGCATCGGCGTGCGTGACGATCTGAGCGACCGCCCGCGCCGTGTTGATCAGCAGGCGTGGTGAGCGGGCCCTGACCTGGTCCCGTAACGCGGTGAAGCCCGTCGCATCCCAGGCGGGACCACCCTGATCGGCGACGATGGCGTCGATGACGCAGCCCATGCAGTCTTCGATGACCGCGGCGACGTCGTTGTGGGGCGCTCGGGTCAGCGCCAACTTGGTGGTCTGGTCAATGGCATCATTGAGTGTCTTGACGGGATTGGGCAACGCCAGGCGCAGCAGCCGTCGTGTTCCCGGCCACATGGACTGTTGCTGCTCGACCCGGGTCGCAAAGTTGCGGACACCGACAGTGGAGCCTTCGTCGACCAGGGCGGGATAGCTGGTCACCTCCAGGCCACCCTGTTGCACGGTGACCGATCGCGGCAGATCACCGATGCTCCAGTCGGTCAGCTTGGAACGGGTGGGGGTGGGTGCGTTTTCCGCGACCGCGCGGCGGACATGATCCGCGACGCCGGCTCGCAAGACGGACAGGTCATCTCCGCTGGCCAGCACAATCTTGCCGTCGGTGACCCGGTAGAAGGGCCGTAGATGGCTTGGCAGCGCGACGCCGCGCCATGCCTGTGTGGTGATCGGCACGCCGCCGATGCGGGTCAACTCTTGGGCCAGCACCGGCAGCAACGGCCCGTGTTGCGGCCCGATCCGCTGCAGTACCGCGGTCGCGGTCTGTGGCGCCGGGACCAACCCACGACGCAACGGCTTGGGCAACGCACGGATCAGGGCTACAACCACTTCATGGTGCAAGCCGGGTACCAGCCAGTCCACGGCGGCGGGGTCGACGGCGGGCAACATCTGGATCGGGATGTCCACCGTCAGGCCATCGACATCGGGGCGTGAGGGATCGAAGGTGTATGAAACAGCCAGATCTGTGCCGGCGACCGGCAGAGAGTCGGGGTAGTCGATCAGCACGTCTGGGGCGCTGGAGTCCACCAGCCGATCCGCGGAAATCTCCAGCAAGTCCGGCTGTCGTTGCGCGGCGAACCAAGTTGCAAAGTGGCGGGAGGACACGATGTGGGGAGGAAGCCGTTGCTCGTAGAACTCAGTCAGGATGTCCTCGGGCGCCACGCTGGCGCGACGTCGTAACCGATTCTCGGCCTCGGCCATCGCCTGGACCACCCGGGCATTGGCGGTCTGGAACCCGTAGTGCTCATCGGTGTCAAGGTCCATCAAGGCGTGTTGGATGAACATCCGCCGCGCCCGCACGGCATCCACGCGGCTGAGATTGACCCTGCGACCGCTGACGATCGGCAAACCGCGGAACGTGACTCGTTCCACCGTTGTGGCAGCACCCCGCTGTCGGTTCCACACCGGATCGCCATAGGTCCGCTGCACCAGGTCCCCCGCCAGTGGCTCGATCCAGTCAGGCCGGATTGCGGCCACCGAATGTGCCCACAACCGGTTGGTCTCCACCATCTCTGCCGCCATGACCCATGCCGGCGGGGTATCGGACAACACCGACTGCCGACCGATGACGAAGCGAGTGTCGCGCGTGCCCCTGTACTCCCGACGGTCACCGTCACGCATGCCGACGTTGTCCAACAAGCCAGCCAACATGGCCCGGTGGACGCTCTCTTCGTCAACATCCAGCAAGTCCTTCGGCGCAGGGGCGGGCACGCCCAAGTCCCGCACGACCCGACGGATCTGGCTGTACACGTCCTGCCATTCGCGGATCCGCATGTGATGGAGGAATTCGGTTCGACAGCGTTTGCGGAACTGGTTGCCACTCAGTCGCCGTCGTGTGCTGTTGACATAGGACCACAGGTGCAACAGGGTGATGAAGTCTGAGTTCGGTTCCGCAAAGCGGGCGTGGTACTGCGCAGCGGTGTGGGCTTTGTCCCGCGGTCGTTCCCGGACATCTTGGATGGACAACGCCGCCGCAATGATCATGACCTCCGTGGCGCACCCCAGCTCTGCCCCCTCTATCACCATACGGGCCAGCCGAGGGTCCAGCGGCAGGCGTGCCAACTGCCGTCCCACATCTGTCAGGACCCGTCCGCCAGGGGCTGACCGGTCGTCTGACAGCGCCCCCAATTCCTGAAGCAGTCTGACGCCGTCGGCGACCAGACGGTCATCGGGCCGGTCCACGAAGGGAAACGCGGCAACGTCGCCCAACCCGAGAGCGGTCATCTGCAGGATCACCGAGGCCAGATTGGTCCGCTTGATCTCCGGTTCGGTGAACTCAGGACGCGCTCCGAAGTCGTCTTCGTCGTACAACCTGATGGCAATGCCCGGACCCAAACGGCCACAGCGCCCTGCCCGTTGATTCGCCGATGCCTGGGAGATCTTTTCGATGGGGAGACGCTGCACCTTCGACTTGCGTCCATACCGACTGATCCGTGCCAGGCCCGGATCAACGACGTAGCGAATCCCCGGCACCGTCAACGATGTCTCGGCGATGTTGGTCGCGATCACGATCCGACGTTGCCGGTGGGCGGCGAACACCTTGTGCTGCTCAGCGGCGGACAACCGGGCGAACAACGGCAGTACCTCCGTTCCACGCAGGATCGGGGTGTGCTGGATCGCGTGTCGTAGGGCGTCGGCGGCATCACGGATGTCACGTTCGCCGCTGGCGAACACCAAGATGTCGCCAGGACCTTCGTGACAGAGCTCGGTGACCGCGTCGGTGATGGCGTCGGTCAAGTCCCGCTCCGCCCGGTTGCCCTCATCATCGCTGTCGTCGGAGGGGCGGTAGCGCACGTCGACGTGGTAGGTCCGCCCCGAGACCTCGATGATCGGTGCGGGGGTGCCGTCCGGACCTGCGAAATGCCTGGCAAAGCGTTCGGTGTCGATCGTGGCGGAGGTGACGATGACCTTCAGATCGGGGCGGCGGGGGAGTAGTTGGGCCAGGTAGCCCAAGATGAAGTCGATGTTCAGACCCCGCTCGTGGGCCTCATCGATGATGATGGTGTCGTAGGCCGACAGGCGGCGGTCGTGCTGCAACTCATTCAGCAGGATCCCGTCGGTCATGAGTTTGATGCGTGTCGTGTGAGCAGTCGTGTCGGTGAACCTGACCTGGTAGCCGACGAGATCTCCCAGGCTGCCGCCCAATTCTTGTGCGACCCGTTCGGCCACGGCTCGGGCCGCCAACCGGCGGGGTTGGGTGTGCCCGATCAGTCCGTTCACACCACGCCCAGCCGCAAGACAAAGCTTGGGAAGCTGTGTGGATTTTCCCGACCCGGTCTCACCTGCCAC
>JBBSNE010000093.1:0-8889 GCA_038232815.1 Euzebyales bacterium
ATCGTCCACATCTGAATCCAGGCCCGTGAGTTTGCCGCTGTCCCCCGACAAAGACAGTTCTACGGCCCGGGCAACCGCCTCATCCAGACGTGCATCAAGAAGCCGTAGTTGCTCGGCAGTGTCCCGCGTCACCTCTTGTAGACGCCTTGCGGTCGCGATTTGTGACTGCAGAGATTCCACCCGCCGTCGGTTGCTGTCACTGGGGTTGCTTCTGGACTCCTCCATTGCCTGCTGGAGGGCCCGTTGGGTCTCCGCCGGACGCAGTTGGTGCAGCCCGTCTTCGAGTGCCTGGCCACGTTGGGCGATACGCCATGCCTCTCGGACCCCGTCTTGAATCCGGGTGCCAATTCCCTCCAAACGGGAGGTCAGAGGCCCTGCTCTGGCCCCGCGCAACACCTGCAGATAGCGAGCTTCGGCGACTTGGGTCTCTTGGACGTAGTCGCGCCAGGGTGACCGTAGTTCTCCTGCCTCTATCCGGTCCCCTCGTCCGCGACGGGGCATGGCCGACAGGACGCGCCCGGCATAGGCACCCAGCCCCAGGACGACGCCCCCGACGGGCCCCGCTGCCAGGATGCCCAAGGCGGCCGCACCGCCCAACAACAAGATCGAGGAGGGCGCCGCAATCGTGCGCGCCACCTTCGGCGTCAGGAACCGGTCCCGAAACGGCCTGTCCTCGATGGCGGTCATCCGCCGCGAGACTAGCGCCACCCGCCGGATCGAGCGACCACAACAGGGCGGGCAGGCCTGATCTCAGGGCATGATCGGGGAATTCCCCTGCTAGAAGTTTGAGATGACCGCGGTGAACACCTGATCGATTGACCGCGGGTCTGAGGAGTCATACACCCGCGCATCAGTGGCTTCGGCGATCAACTCGAGGTCTGTCCCATCGGCGTCCTCGCCGTAACGGATGGGAAAGATTCGCACCTGGGTGGCGTTTTCTCCCTGCGCACCCTCCAACGCGTCAAGCATTGCCGATCGGTCCCGGTTGTTCGGGTCGTCGTTCTCACCGTCGGTCAGCAGGACGATGGCGTTGATCTTGTCGGGGTCGAAGTTGTCGACCAGGTCGGTGAAGCTGTCGGTGGTCACGGTGTACAGGGGCGTTCCGGCGACGGGGAACAGATCCCCCAGGCGCTCTTGCAGTTCGGCCTTGTTCTCACTGATCGGCGCCGGATCGACCAGGTCCAGGTAGTCGGCCGACTCGCCCGTGTCAGGATCTTGACCAAGGTCGGTTGAGAAGATGCGCAGGCCCACGACGTCCTCGTCGATGAACTGTTCCAGTGCGGTGGTGGCCGCACGAGTGGCCAGGTCCAGCTTGGTCTCACGACTGCCCGATGAGGCGAAATCCGCCATCGACCCCGACACGTCGAGCACCAACAGCACTTGGGCGGGTTTGCGGGTCTGTGACCATTGATCGATCAGGTTGACCATCACGTCGGAGTCCGGCACGGACAACGTGGTGGTCGGCTGAGCCGGATCAACCCCGTTGGCGGCGACGATGGGATCGGCGATCGGGACTTCGATGTTGCCAGGACGAAAGCCGAAGTCGAGGACCCGTTGCTGGTTCTCGGGACGCTGCACGAAGTCGGTGAACAGCGCCGCCGCCTGGACCTGTTCTGGACTGACCCATTCGGCATCCTCCAACACGAAGAAGGGGTTGTCGCTGAACAGCGTGCCCTCCTCGGGATAGATCGCCACCAACGGGATACGAGGTTCGATGACCTCTTCCCCCGGTTCCAACACCCCGTCGGGATTACCGCGGTTGTAGTTGATCAGGCTGACCTCTTCGACCGCCACCGCCGACGCGTAGGTCAGCGCCGTGCCGCGGGCGTCGTTGCGATACCAGTTGTTGAGGAACGTCAAGGTCGTGTCGCCGTAGTGGACCACGGCGGATTCGATGTCAGAGGCGTCTGCGACGACGTCGGTTCGGGTCAGGTCTTCGGTGGTCAGACCCCGGTCTTTTTCCACCAGGGCGTAGTACTGCGCGATCAGCGCCGAAAGGCCCGAGGTGGAGAAGTTGGGGTTGGTCTTGCCCAGCCGAAACGGACCCCATTCGGGATGGCCGTATGCCGCCCAGCCCTGAGGGTCGCGTGACAGCTCCAGGATGGTCTGCCAGCCCACCGGGGTGTCGGGGTAGCCCAGTGCCTCGGCCATGGGTTCGGGCATGGCGATCACCAGGGGGGTCAACATGAACGGGGTGAAGTCCTGTGGCACGATCGGAGTGGCCTCTTGGTCGATCAACCGCTGGTTGACCACCTGACCCCAGGCGGAGGACGCGGGAGACCAGATGACCGGCGGGGGGCCTTCCAGCTGCTCGTCCCATCCGTCACTCAGCAGTGAGGCTGCCGCCCCCGAAGCCTTGCGGTGTGGCCGCACGAAGACGCAGCGCCCCTCCACCTGTGCCTCGTCGGCGTTGTTGAACTCATTCGCCAGATCGGTCAGCAGGTCGATCTTTTCGCTGGAGACCGCCATGTCGACGGCGATGCAGTCACCGGGGTCGGCTTGGGACAGATCGTCCTCCCCCACCTCGACACCGGGGTCCGCCGATTCCCCCTGGCCACCGGGTGTACATGCGGCGGCCAGTGACAGGACCGTGATGAACAACAACACACGCAAGCTAGGTTTCACAGCGCCCAGAGTAGTCGCGGCGCCCCTACACGGCGGTGGGTCAGGACAGTCGATCGCGAAGGGTGAACAACGTCCCCCCGCTGGGCAGTCCGTCGTCGTCAAGGTCAAGCGGAGGTCCTTCGGTGGCGGGCTGACCGTCCGGTCCCCGCCAGCCCTGTTCGCTGAGCAACGCAGCGGTCTGCTGGCCGATCGTATCGACGGCAGCCTGATCGGCGCCGTCCACCGCCACGGCGACGATCTGCAACGAGGCCAACGGGGTTGGCCAGAACAAGTCGGGGACGTTTTGGGCAGCCCGGCGCACCTGGGTCAACCCGGTGGCCTCGGTCGTCACCGCGCTGTCATTGCGGGCCCCCCCGAACTGGATCAGCTGCTGGACGGGCGTGGAGGAGATCTGGGTCTGATCGCTCAGCACGTCGACCCAGTCCAGGAAGCCTCCGCCGCCCAACGAATTCGTGGTGTAGGCAGAGGTGTCCAAGAACCCGCCGGTCATGGCAGCCACAGCCGCGATCCCCTCGGTATCGTCCTGAGGGTCCGCCGTGGCCAGGGTCAACGACGTTTCTTGCACCAGATCCGCCGCACATGACCAGGTGACGGCTTGCCCACAGGCACTGGCGACCAGCTCATCGCGTGACACCGACACGGCCAACACCAGCGGGGTCGTTGCAAGAATCGCTCGGTTGGCATCAAAGCGTGCTCGGCTGGTACGCGACTGTTCGATCACGTCCACCACCACTGTGGGGGCGATCAGGGCGTCGTAGGCGATGGGCTGTGCCTCAAACGCCGCCAGCAGTTCCGTCAGGTCCAGACGGGACGATCCCGGGGGGCAGGATTGAGCCAAAAGCGCATCACAGGCCACACGCAGTTCGGCATCCGGCGGGCGGACAGGCTCGGCCGAACCGGTGGGCACAGGTGTGGTGTCGTCACCCTCGATGAATCTGGTCCGAACCATGAACGCCCCCACGATCAGCGCGATGGCCACAACCGCCGCCAACACGCTTTTGATCACGACGAACCCGCGATCATGAGGTGCGGATCTTGTCGGGGAGGTCCTCCGGAGTCAGCGTCTGCAGCAACTCAGCACTGGGCTCCTCCATGCTGACCACCCGACTGGCATGTCGGGCGACGGCCGCCTCGAACACGTTGCGGACCAGGCGCCCGTTCCCAAAGCCCCGGTCGCGCGGGACCTCTTCCAACAGCTCGGCCAACTGGGTCTTGGCGTCATCGTCGAAGATGTACTCGTTTCCCTCAGCAATCAGCTCGCCGATCTTGACCAATTCGGCGGTGGTGTAGTCGGGGAAGTGGATGGTCTGGGGGAAGCGCGAGCGCAAACCGGGGTTGGAGCCCATCAACTCCGCCATCTCGTCGGGATACCCGGCCATGATGACGACGGTGTCCTCTCGTCGGTCCTCCACCAACTTCACGATCGCATCGATTGCCTCGCGGCCGAAGTCCTTGTCGCCACCGCGGACCAAGGAATAGGCCTCATCGATCAGCAACACACCCCCGCGGGCAGCGTCAAAGACCTTGACGACATTGGTGGCGGTCTGCCCGATGAATCCGGCGACCAGACCCGAACGGTCGGTCTCGACCAGGTGGCCCTTGGGTACGACCTCCAAGGTCCGGTAGATCTGGGCGACCAGGCGGGCAACCGTCGTCTTGCCGGTGCCGGGATTGCCGGTGAAGACAAGATGGCGGCTGGCATCGCCGACCTTCAGGCCCTTTTCGGCTCGAAGCTTTTGCACCTGCAGCAGGTTGGTGACCAGCCGCACCTCTGACTTCACCGGGTCCAGACCGATCAGATCATCCAACTCCTCCAGCAGTTCCTCGAGCGGTCGGGGCGGGGGCAACTGGGCAGCCAATGCCTCGGCCTGAAAATTCTGGTCAGCCTCGGCGGTCGGGGCGCCGGCCGGGTCAGCGCTTGTGGGCCCAGCGGCGGTGGACTGGGGACCCCGCGGGAGACCGGCGGAGGTGATGGCCGTCAACAAGGTGCGACGGAAGCGTTCGATGGCCTGCAGTTCGGCATGCTGGGTCACACTGTCCAGCGCCACCACGTTGTGGGCCAGACGCAGGGCGTGGACGTAATAGGTCCAGGCGTGGTTTGTCTTTTGTACTCGGTCCGCGCTGATCAGGGTGTCAAACATCAACGACGGCTTGTCGATGAACGATCGCTTGCCGGCCACCAGCCCGGTGGCCCGCAGATCCGCGGGGGTGGCGTGGTGGATGTGGGTGTCCATCAGACCGCTGAACGCTCCGATGAGGGCCCACAACTCCTCATCGGTGTGGGCGCCGTCGGCATCGATCATCGCGCCCACGACCTCGTAGGCCTCTGCGATCACATCGGCCCTAGGGTCCTTGCTGCCCAACGTTTCGAGCGCCGGGGCCACCCCAGCAACGAATTCCCTGACCGGCGTCCGCAACGTGTCACTCACAGCGGGCCCCAGTCTGCCCCATCACCGTCGCCCCCGTGGGATGCGGGTGGCGACGTATGGGACGTGCCGTCTGCACGCCCCGGAAGTTTTTGACACGGTTTGGCGCGTCGGGGGTCAACCCGCCGTGTCAAATCCTTGCAATTGCGCCTGCTGACAGTGCTGGGTACTCCCACGTGGGTGTCAATCCCGCGCCCGACTGGTGTCAAAAACCTGGGAGCTGGTCGACCTGATCAGGTGAGAGACGGTCGACTTCCAGGCCATGGGCCGCCAGCTTGGCTGCGGCGATCTCGCGGTCCAGATCCGGGCTGATGACGTGGACGCCGTTGTCGTAGCCACCTCGCGCCAGTTCGTGGCAACCGACCCCCTGTACCGCAAACGACAGATCCATGATCTCGATGGGATGACCCAAGCCCCCGGCGATGTTGACCAACGCCCCGTGGACCAACACATGGACACCACGACCGTCGGGCAGATCAAACCGTTCGATTCCGTCCCGGACGCCGGTCACCGACGTCGCGGCCTGCTCCAGTGCCTGAACGTCGATCTCCAAATCATGATGGCCGGCGTTGGCCAAAATCACCCCGTCGGGGAGCAGGTCGAAGTGGCGGGGACCAATGGCCCTGACGCCACCGGTGGCGGTGATCACGAAGTCGGCGCTGGGCAGGGCCTGTGCGGCGGTTGCGACCTGGTGTCCGTCCATGAAGGCTTCAAGGGCCTTGATCGGGTCGATTTCGACGACGATCGGCGTGCCGCCCATCGCCCTGATGTAGGTCGCCAGACCACGCCCCACCCAGCCGTAGCCGATCACCGCAACCTGCTTGCCCGGCATCAGCATGTTGGTCAGGTTCAACATGGCCTGAACGGTGGATTGCCCGGTGCCATAGCGATTGTCGAACAAGTGCTTGCAGGCCGCGTCGTTGGCCGCCATGGCGGGAAACGGCAGTCGTCCCGCGTCGTGGAGTGCGCGTAGGCGGGCGACCCCGGTGGTGGTCTGCTCGCTGACACCGGCCAGTTGTTGGTAGGCGTCGGGGCGGTGACGGGCCATTCGGAGGGTCAGTTCCGCGCCGTCGTCGATGATGAACTCCGGCTGGGTGTCGGCCACGGCCAGCAGATCGTCGTTCCACGACTCATATCCGCTGGCATGGGTGGAATGGACCTCGATCCCAGAAGCCACAAGCGCAGCGGCGATCTCATCCCGGGTCGACAGAGGATTACTGCCGGCGACCACCACCTTTGCGCCGGCGTCCGCCAGCACGGTGGCCAACAAGGCGGTCTTGGCTTCAAGGTGCACCACCAGCGCAACTCGTCGTCCCCCAAGCGCCCCGTCGGCCAGCCTGGTTCGCAGATACCCGTCCACGACCGGCGAGTGGCGTTTGGCCCATCGGATGGCCTGTAGTCCCTCAGCGGCCCGGCTGGGGTCGGCGATACGTGATCGTGCGCCTGCCGATGCGGGATCAGCGTTGCTGGTCATCGTGGGCCTTTGGTCATTGTCATTGTCATCGGGGGCGTTGGGGTCGCTGGGCCATGCCTGCCACGCTTTCGGATTGTGCCTGTTCGTTGCAAAAGGACCCACCGTGGTGCGAGTCTGCCCCAATGGCACAGCCAGATCTTCTCCGCAGCCACCTTCATGCGCTGCCGACCGTGCAGATCATCTACACCGACCTGGACGGGACACTGCTGGGTCAGGGCGGGGCGCTTTTGAAGGATGCGCAAGGTCGCCCCACCATCAGCCCCGCGGCGGCGCTGGTGGCGGCTGCTCGACGAGGTGTGGCGATCGTGGCAGTCAGTGGACGCCGGGCGGCATCGTTGCAACAGGATGTACGCCTACTGGGACTGGACGGGGCGATTGCTGAGATCGGAACGGTGATCATCCGGGACGGGGAACACCATTTCGAGTGGGGGCAATGCCCGCCCGACCTGGCAGATTCGCCCAGAGCGGCCCTGCAAAAGGCGGGAGCGTTGACCATCCTGATGGATCATTTCGACGGGCAGTTACGGTCCTACCAGCCTTGGGACGCCGGGCGGGAGGGCGGGTACCTGTTGCACGGTCGAGCGTCGGTCGCCGCCGCCAATGAGGTCTTGGAGACCGCGGGCATCGGCTGGGCCAAGATCATCGACAACGGACGTACGGGCGGATGGGAGGGCCGAGACGACGTGCACGCCTACCATCTGGTCCCCAGAGGGACCGGCAAAGCGGCGGCGTTGGCGGACGACCTGCGCGATCGGGGACTGACCGCTGACATGGCCATGGCCATAGGCGATTCAGTCGAGGACCAGACCATGGCAAAGGAGGTCGGGACCTACGTGATCGTCGCAAACGGCCATGGGGAGGAGGGCGACAATCGTTTTCGGGTGCGGGGGCGAAACGGCGACGGCGTGGCGGATGCCATCACCGCGGCGCTTGATGCCGGCAACGGGGGCTAAGGCCCGCCGGGGTTGGGTCAGACCGGAAAGTCTTCGCCGACCAGGACGTGGATTTGGAGTTGGTCGGTCAGGTTTCCCGGGTTCTCCCCGACGACTGCGAAGCGGGGGTCGGATGCCACCAGCGCCTGCGCTGCGGCTTCCTGCCCGGCGGTGGGGAACACCGTGGTCTGGGGATACGGGTTGCCAGACACTCCGTCTTCGGTGACTGCATAGCCCAACTGCCCAAGCACCTGCACTGCGGCATCCACCTGCGCAGCAGTGGTATTTGCGCCTGCGATCACCTGAACGGTGGTTCCGGGGACGATGTCACCGGCAGGGGCAGCCCCCGGGCCCTCGGACGAGTCAGAGGGGACACCAGGGGTCAACGACGTCCCGGGCTCATTGGGATCGCCCGTCGGAAATTCCTCGACCGTGGGTGGTGGCACCGATTCCTCAACCGTGATGTCGGCGACGGGTTCCTCGGTCGAGCTTTCAACCAGGTCCTCGTCACCCCCCAGATCGCCGAAGAGCAGGGCGTAGATGCCGAACGCCAAGGCGGCGAACAGCAACGCACGAAGCAGTGGCGCGGCAATGGAGGACTGGGGCGGCTCGTCACCGTAGGTGTCATCTGTGTCGTAATCATCCATGTTCGTTGCGAACCCTACTTCGTCAATCTCTGGTGCCTCTGGTCCGTCAGACCGGGGGTCGCCTGTTGTGGTCGCTGGGGCTGGCGTCGTCGGCGCAGGCGTCGGACCAGCAACGGGGCGTAGTCCTGCGCCGCCGGCCGTTCCAACAACTCGGCCAGCAGTTGGTAATAGCGGGACGGGGAGAACGAGAACGTGGTCGTGATGGCCTTCAGCTTGCCGCCGGCATGAGCCGGCCAATTCCGCTCGAAGTCCAACACTGCTCGTTCACGCGTGGTCAGCTCTCGCCGTGACAATCCTGATCACTCCTACGGGTCGGAGGCACTGATCGTAAGCACCGCGGACCCCGATTCGTCGGAGGCGCCACCGAGCTACGGCGCTATCCTGCATAACACCAGGCCGGGATAGCTCAGTTGGCAGAGCATCGCTCTTGTAAAGCGAATGTCGCGAGTTCGATTCTCGCTCCCGGCTCCAGTCCGGCTGTGGCGGCGCTTTCTGCGCGGTCGGAGCGTTTTTGCACACCCGCACCCCCCGCGCGCACCGATTGACCCAAAACGGCTGTCGAGGGGGTGGCGCCCACGGTCAATCCGTTTGATGCGCCTGGCCATCGCCGCGCTGACCAGGGTTGATCGCTAGTAGCGATACTTGGTCACTGAGGGTGTTGGTCGATCCGTGCGTCGTGGCGATCCCTCAGATCCAGGCGGCACAGGACATGTTGCTCATCGCCTTCGACAAAGCCGGGAAACCAGAAATCCGTCGTCACGGTCCGAAACCCGACAGACTCATGC
>JBBSNE010000094.1:0-8849 GCA_038232815.1 Euzebyales bacterium
TCGATCAAGGCGCGACCGAGGGAATCGAACTGGTCACCGTAGGGTTCGGCCTTCGTGGCTTCAACGACCCGTTGATGGAACAGTTGGCCGACCAGGGCGATGGCTTCTACGCCTATGTCGACACCCTGAGTGAGGCGGAAACGCTGTTCGCCGGGGATCTCATCGCCACACGCCCGGCGGTCGCCCGTGACGCTCGGGCACAGGTGGTCTTTGACGCAGACCAGGTCACACGCTACCGACTGCTGGGATATGAAAACCGCGACATCGCCGATGAGGACTTCCGCGACGACACCGTGGATGCCGGAGAATTGGTCGCGGGTCACACCGTCACCGCCCTGTACGAGGTCGAGTTGACCGGCAGCGACACCGGCAATCCATTGGCGACCGTCCAACTGCGGTGGCTTGACCCGCAGGACGGCGCTGCCCGCGAGCGGGCCCATGACGTCACGGCCGACGACCTGACCCGGCGCTGGGAAGACGCCCCGGAGTCGTTCCAACTGGCCGGCACCGTCGCCGCGTGGGCGGAATGGCTTCGGGACACCCCCGGGTTCAGCGGCGACCCCGTGAACCTGCTCGAAGAAACCGATCGGCTGACCCGTCTGTTGCAGGACCCCGCCGTGGACGAGCTACGCGACCTGATCGCAGAGACGGTCTGAGGCAACCGGCTGGGGCTTACGATTGTGGTCCGTGCCGACCCCAGTCCTAGCCGCCGCCCCTCCCCTGCCGCTCACCGGGGAACGAACCGTTCCTCATGTCTCGGTTGAGAACTACTGGTTCCAGCGTCACGTGGCCGCCTACAACCTGGCCGCCGCCCGGGTCGCAGACAACGACGTCGTCGACGCTGGATCGGGGGAGGGATACGGAACCGCCATCCTGGCCCGGGCCGCGCGCAACGTCATTGGCATCGAGATCGTGGCGACGGTCGCCGAACATGCCCGGCGGACATACCGCGACCAACGTTTCATGGCCGCCGACGTGTGCGATACAGGATTGCCAGGCGGGAGCGTCGACACCGTCGTCAGCCTGCAGGTCATCGAACACCTTCCTGACAGCAGCCGGTTTCTGACCGAGGCTCGACGGATTCTTCGCCCCCACGGCGAGCTGATCATCGCCACCCCCAACCGGCTGACCTTCACCCCCGACAGCGCTGAGCCTGCCAACCTCTTTCACGTCCAAGAGTTCACCGCCGCCGAGCTGGTCGCCAGACTGCGAACCAGCGCACAATTTCGTGTGGTACGGATGTTGGGTCTGCACCACGGGCCACGACTGCGCCGTACCGAACGACTGACGGGCTGCCCCTTCACGGATCTGGTCCTGACCCCACCGCAGGAGTGGCAACCCTGGTTGCACACGATGGTTCGTCGTCTGACGCCGCGGGACTTCTATTGGAGCGACCGTCACATCGACACCTCGTTGGACCTGCTGGCCATCGCCCGATGAGCGGCGGATCGGTCGCCTTCGTGCTGCACAGCCATATGCCCTGGTTGCGTCGACGACACGGCTGGCCCTGCCGGAATCCTCGTAGGGTAGGGGCAAGGGACACGGTGGCTGGGTCACCCCCGACACCCGCTGGATCTGGCAAGGGATCCGGACGGCCGAGGCGCCCTTCAACAACCTCGCCCCGGGGCGACCCAGGGATGCCGCCTGGCGTCAACTGAGCCTGCTGCAGGCCTCGGACTGGCCGTTCATGATTGCCCACGACCAGTCGGGCCAGTACGCGGCCCAACGGGTCAAGACCCACCTGGACAGATTCGAACAGGCTTGTGCCGGGCGTGACCTTGATCACCTGGCATCGTGCGACGATCCACGTTCGCTGGCTGTCGCGGGGAACTCATGACCCATCCGATGCGTTAAACCCCCATGCCCCGACCCCTCCTTTGCCTGCTGCTGGTTGTCGCAACGGCGTGCTCGGCAACATCGACGCCGACCGCCGACGGTGCGGGGTCTGATCCCACCCGGTCACCCTCAAGTGCGTCCGCCGCGGCGGGACCGGAGGAGTCCGCCGCCGATGTCGCCGGAGGAACGGACACGCTCCCTGAAGCCCAGCCGTTCTTCTGGCAACAGGATGCGGAGGCGGATCCACCCACATCGGTGGACCTCGACGAGATCATCTCCGGTGGACCCCCGCCTGACGGGATTCCGCCCATCGATGAGCCCAAGTATGTGTCGATTGATGAGGCCGACGAGTGGATCGGCGACACCGAGCCCGTCATCGTCGTGGAACGGGGCGACCAGGCCCGCGCCTACCCGGTGCAGATCATGACCTACCACGAGATCGTCAACGACACCTTGGCAGGCGAGCCGTTGCTGGTCACGTACTGCCCGCTGTGCAACTCTGGTCTCGCGTTTGACCCGACGGTCAGGGGTCAGACCTTGGACTTCGGCACCTCAGGCCGACTGTGGCAGTCCAACCTGGTGATGTATGACCGCCAGACCCAGTCGTTGTGGTCACAGTTCACCGGCCAGGCAATCGTCGGCCCCCTGTTGGAAGAAACCCTCGAACGGGTCCCACTGGGCCTGGTGTCGTGGGCGGACTATCGACGTGCGCATCCACAGGGTGACGTCCTCAGCCGCGACACCGGTGCGACGCGTGACTACGGCTCCAACCCCTATGTCAACTACGACAGCAGCAGTTCACCGTTTCTGTTCCGCGGCGAAACCGATGACACGCTGCCGCAAATGGCTCGTGTCGTCGCCTTCGGACAGGACGTCGATCCAGCAGCGATTCCCCTTGACGCCCTGCAGCAACAGAAGGTCTTGAACATCGAAATCGATGCCCGACCTGCGGTCGCGTTCTGGGCGCCGGGGGTCAGCAGCGCCCTGGACAGCCGCCAGATCGCCGACGGTGAGGACGTCGGCGCCACCGGGGTCTTCGACGCCGACGTCGACGGCACCACGTTGACGTTCAACCCCGGCCCCGACGAAGGGTCATACGTCGATGAGCAGACGCAGTCCACCTGGGATGTGCTGGGCAAGGCCACCGCAGGTGAGCTGGAGGGGACACAGTTGACCCGATTGGAGAGCGACGACACCTTCTGGTTCGTCCAATTCGCCTTTCGCCCAGAGACCAGGATTGTCAGCTAGACCGGTCTGAACCTGCCCATTTCTTCAGCAGACGTGATTCCGTGTGACCCTGATCGTCAGTGTCCCCGCCGGTCATCTTGCGGACGAACCACAGCAACGGGTAGGCCCAGGCCTCGGCTCGGCGATCGGAATGGCGGGCGATGGATGCGACCCATCGTCCGGCCGGGGTGTCAGGTTGTGGCTCGTCGGCCCCGGGCACCGGTACGTCCACGCGATACAGGCCACCGCCCTCAGCCACCAGCTCGCCGTCCAACTGGCGGAAGATCTCAAGCATCGGCCTGTTCTCGGCCAACACGTAATTGCGAAACGTTCGAATGGACTGTTCACGAGCCAGCCGTTCCAACAAGCCGATCATGGCCGTACCGATCCCGCGGCCCTGGTAGTCATCGACGACGGTGATGGCCGCCTCGGCAATCGTGGGATCGTCAGTCAGGCGGATGTAGCGGGCCACCGCCACCCCCGGCTCCCCCTCGGCATCGGGGTCGGTCGCCACCAGCGCCTCATGATCGACATGATCGACATCGACGAGGTAATCCAGTTGTGTGGAGCTGAGTTGGTTCATGGCACTGTGAAATCTGAGGTATCGGGACCGTGCCGAGAGCCGGGACAACCCCTCGACCATACGCTCACGGTCCTCAGGTCGGATCGGCCGCACCCAAATCCGCGAGCCGTCACGCAGTCCGACTTCGGTGACATCTTCCGGCGCCTGTGAGCCGCCACCAAAACGGATCGATTTCATCACCCCCCACGGTAGCCACAGGCCATCAGCCCTCCAACGGGTCACCGGGCAGCGGATGCCCGGCCCGTTGCAGGGCCAATCCCTCCTCAACGGTCATGCCGTGGGGCAAACGGCTGCCGATGACCCTCGCCGGGGTTCCGACGACGATCGAAAAGGGGGGGATGTGGCCCTTGACCAGCGCCTGGCTGGCGACCACCGACCCCGAACCGATGTCAGCACCCCGCAACACTGACGCCTTTTCACCGATCCACACATCTGCGCCGATCCGAACGGGGGTCTTGATCAACCCTTGGGACTTGATGGGGATGTCCAACCGGTCATAGGCATGGTCGAAGTCACAGACATAGATCCAGTCGCCCAACAGCGCATTGGTCCCCACCTCGACATCCAGGTAGGTGTTGATCACGTTGTCACGCCCCAAGACGACCTTGGGCCCCAAGCGAAGATTGCCTTCGTGGACACGAAGTTTGTTGTCGTTGCCGATCCAACACCACGGTCCCAATTCCAGGTTGCCGTGACCGGTCCTGGCGGTCAGTTCGACCCGTCGACCGAAAAAGATCATACCGTGCATGCTGACGTGCGGATGTCGGACCCGTTGTGCCACGTAGCGGGCATACAAGGTCATGTATTCCGGGGTGTACATGCGGCGAGTGACGGCAAAGCGGACGGCCTTGCGCCAACCCCATCGGGTCCGGGCCGGCAGTGGCGGAATGGACGTGATGGGTTGACCGTGGTCTGCAGCCATGCGGGTTGCGCGCGCAGTCATCTCTGCGGCTCCCGCGGCTCTGATCGCTGCGTCGGTGTGGGCGGTCGCGATGTCGTGTGCCAACTGCCGCGCTTGTGTGGGTGACAGGTCGGCGGTCACGCGGGCGGTCCCTCACCCGGTCGCACGGCCGTCAGTATCGCGTTGTAGAAAAGGTCTTTTGGCACGATGCGGGCCCAGACGTGGTTGTCCAGCCAGAACAAGGTCTTCCAGGTCCGGTAGGCAAACGTGGGATACCCGTCCGGGAGGATCCCGTCGGCAAGCATCGCCTCAGCCGTTCTGGTCATCCAGCCGAACCAATTGGCCGTCAACTCCTCGGTGAAGGTCTGGACTTCTTCGAATCCTCCCTCACGCGCCAACCGTTGTAGGCCGGCGGGATCGAAGATGTGCAAATCGACGTGGGCCTCCAGGGCCGCCGTGGGTCCGTCCTCGGGCGCCCAATGCGGTCGTGCCAGCATCCGGTCGCGACCCCACAACGCCGCGGCAGCCGTGATGGCAACGCGGGTGACCCGCTTGAATTGGTTGGCGATGGCATCGCCGATGCGGGTGGGTTCGCCGGCGATAATCAGCCGTCCGCCGGGCTTGAGCACCCGCTGGAACTCACTGAACGCGGTGCCCAGATCGGGAACGTGGTGGAGGAAGGCGTGGCCCATCACCAGGTCGAAAGTGGCGTCGGGGAAGGGCAGCGATTCGGCATCGGCAGTCTTTCCGGTGACGTCGATGCCCAGCCGTCGACCGGTGGCCACGCAGGCCTTGACCATCTGCTCAGAGATGTCGGTGGTGTAGGCCTGGTTGACATACCCCGCCTGGGCCACATTCAGCAAGAAGAATCCGGTGCCCCCACCAACTTCAAGAACCATGTCGAAGGTTTGGGGGGTTCCGCCAAGGGCCTTGGCGAATCGGCCCACCGCATAGTCGATGCACCGCTGATCGAAGCTGATCGACCATTTGTCGTCATAGCTGGGTGCCTCCCAATCGTGATAGACGACGTTGGCGCGTTTGGGATCCATCCCTACTGCTGACGAAACTCAGCGGCGCCTTTGTCGATGAACGCGTCCATACCGATCTCTCGGTCCCCGGTCGCGAAGGTTGCGGCGAACAACTCCGTCTCACGCCTCAAGGCCGCCCCCAGATCCATCGACATGCCTTCGTCGATCGCCTTTTTTGCCATGCGCATCGCAAAGGGGCCCTTGGCGTAGGCCCGGGCTGCCTCGACCGCGCGGTCATACACCTCCTCAGCCGGGTAGATCCGGTCCACCAAGCCCAGCTGCTGACAGTGTTGGGCGTCATACAGTTCGCCGCCGTACACCCATTCTTTCGCCTGGGAGACACCGATAAGACGCGTCAGACGCTGCGTCCCCCCGGCGCCGGGAATCAGGCCCAGCTTGATCTCGGGCTGACCGAACTTGGCGTTGTCCGCGGCGTAGCGGAAATCGGCGGTCAACGACAGTTCACAACCCCCGCCCAGGGCGTAGCCGTTGACCGCCGCGATGACGACCTTGGGGATGTCAGCCAGGATCTTGAAGGAGTCCTGAAGTTGGCCTGCGTGTGCAAACGCATCCTGATACGACATCTGCCGCATCGCCTTGATGTCAGCCCCGGCCGCAAACACCTTCGGACCACCCCAGATGACGACGGCCTTGACGTCGTCATCGTGGGCCACCCGACGACCCACGTCGCCGAACTCCTCCCAGATCTGAAGGTTCAACGCGTTGACCGGAGGACGGTCCAGCCGGATCGTCGCAACGCCGTGCTCATCGGTTGTAACGGTTACGAGTTCGCCCACGTGCATGCTCCCGGTCGGTTCGGCGGTCGTTGGGGGCGCCTGAGTGTACGCCTGTCCTGGGGCAAGCGGGGCATCGTGCCGCGGTTGTGTACCGTGCCCCTGGTGCCAGCAGACGCAACCGCCACAGCACCGCAGCTGCCGAGGGCCAACGCCCTGGGCCTGGGACTGGCGGCTGGAGTACTGGCCGGTCTGTTCGGCGTCGGCGGGGGCATCGTCTTGGTCCCCGGACTGGTGTGGCTGGCCAGGCTGCCCCAGCATCAGGCCCACGCCACCAGCCTGGCCGCCATCATCGTCACCGCGCCGGCAGCGTTGGCACCCTTCGTCGTCGAGGACGCGGTGTCGTGGCCGGCCGCGGCTGCTCTGGTGATCGGAGCCCTTGTGGGCGCCGTCGGCGGGGCTGCGGTGATGAAGCGAATCCCCGCCGCCGGTCTGCGACGGCTGTTCGGGGTGTTGATGGTGCTGGTCGCCATCCGCCTGGTGCTGCCTGGCGGGGCGGAGTCTGCCGTCGACAACGCGGTCGGAGTTGACGCCGTCGCCCTGGCGGGGTTGACCGCCACCGGGTTGGTGACCGGTTTGTTGAGCGGCTTGATGGGGGTCGGTGGCGGCGTGGTGATGGTCCCCGCCATGGTGGTCGCATTCGGTTTCGGTCAGCATCTGGCCCAGGGAACGTCGTTGGCGGTCATCATCCCGACGGCCTTGGTGGGTGCCTGGCGGCACAGTCACAGCGGCTACACCCAGTGGCGCTTGGGCCTGACCGTGGGTTTTGGTGGCGTAGGGGGCGGTCTCATCGGCGGAACAGTTGCCCAGTTGCTGCCCGCAGACGTACTACAGGCCGCCTTCAGCGTGCTTTTGGCCGTCGCGGGAGTTCGACTGATGGTCCCTGCCCGCCGATGACACCTCTTGTATGTCGTCGCGGGTGTCCGCCGCACGGACATTGCTGCGCCTGCACGCCAGCGGAATGCCCCGTGTCGCGACCGCCAGGTCTGGGGTCCATACTCGGCAGCCCTCATGTCCTGTCCCCGTCCCTTTCCCCCCGACGCCATCCTCCACCTGGCCATTCCGGCCGATTGGGACGACGCGACAGAACAGGGGGTGTACACGCGGTCGTGGCGCCACGGGTCGTTGACGGACGCTGGGTTCATCCATTGTTCGTTTCCCCATCAGATCGAACGAACAGCAAACCTTTTTTACTCCGACCTGACGGAACTGCTGATGCTGCACGTCGATCCAGGGCGCTGTGATGGTCCGGTGGTCATCGAGGCGGGGGGTGGCG
The DNA here is from genome assembly GCA_038232815.1 of Euzebyales bacterium. Classification (GTDB taxonomy): domain Bacteria; phylum Actinomycetota; class Nitriliruptoria; order Euzebyales; family Euzebyaceae; genus Euzebya. The sequence goes on from JBBSNE010000094.1 coordinate 7,646, forward strand.
ACGCCAGTGAGTTGTTTCCGCATCTGTACGGCGCGATTCCGGTGGGGGCGGTGCATGAGGTCCGGACCTGGACACCCCGAAGCGATGGGACCTACGTCCTGGGTGATGCCGACGTGTGACCTTTGTGCCGTTACAGGCGGAGGTCCTTTACGCGGGCCCGTTACGGCGCAGTCCCGTTACGAGCCGGCGGCCAGGGCACGTCCGTGAAGGCCCATGGCGTCCGTCGGCCGCTCCACCGTTCGGCCGAGCAGATCCTTTGCATGGGTGGGCAGGGGATCGCCCGGGATTGTCGGGAAGTGTGCCGCCAACTCCTTCGCAAACGCGGCGGTGGTGACGCGCTGCGGACCGGTCAGTGACACGGGGACGAAAAGATCGGTATCGACCTGTCGTTCGACGTCTACCAGCACTGCGGCGGCCGCCACATCGGCGGCAGCCACCGGCCAGTGCGCACCCTGGGGGTCTGGCCCCAGCCCACCGGCCGCGACCGCCGTGGTCAGCGCGTCGTCCGGCCCATACACCACTGCACAGCGCAAGACAACACTTTCCAAGGGGGCATCGGCGGCCATGTCCTCTGCTTGCTCCAACGCCTGCAGCCAATCATTTGACCGTGGGTCGGTGACCGACAGGTCACTCAGCAGGACCAGGCGGCGACAGCCGGCGCCGATGGCCGCCGCGACCACGGTGGCGGTCCGCTCCAAGTAGGTGTTGGGATCATCGGCGGGTCGCCCCAGCAGGTGGAGGACCGTGTGCACCTGTTCCAATGCCGTCTCGACATGTGCCTCGTCGTCCAAAAACCCGTGGGCGACCTTGCAGCCCATACCCCGATATGCCCGGGCCGCAGCCGCATCGGTGGCCATCGGCGCAGTCGTCGACGCTGCCGTCGGGTCCGACTCAGACGACTGGACGAACACCCGCACCTCGCCGCCCCGCGAGCGCAACAGATGGACGGCCCCATCCCCGATCGGGTTGTCGGTTCCCGTCACCATCACCGGCATGACGCGGAACCCTAGTGCGCTTGGCACCGATGCGCCCCGGGGTATAGAACCTGGGCGGAGCCGAATTGCTGCACGTGCCCCATGACGACCAGAGGACGCCCCATGGATCTGAACCCCACGCCTGACCAACAGGTGTTTCGCGAGGAGGTCCGTGCCTGGTTGGCCGACAACGTTCCCGCTGAGCCGTTGCCGCCCTTGAAGTCCAGCGA